>CAYXJH010000132.1:2208-8137 GCA_964465415.1 uncultured Gemmatimonadaceae bacterium | reverse complement strand
ACGTGCACGAGGCGCGTGCGCGGCTGCAGCAGACGCGGGAGCTGGCTGCGCTGGCGGGATCGCTGGGACGCCTCCCCGGGATCCTCTCCTCACTGCAGGGCGCCGGCTCGACTCGGCTGGCCGCGCTGCGCGCCGACCTCGACCCCCTCGCCGATGTGCACGGGCTCCTGCAACGAGCCCTGGCCGACGACCCGCCCGCGGCGGTCGCAGACGGGGGTGTGATCAGGCCGGGCCACGATGCCGAGCTCGACGGGCTCCGCTCCACACGCGACGGCGCGCGGGACTTCATCGCCGCGCTCCAGTCCCGCGAACGGGACCACACCGGCATCGCGTCACTGAAGGTCGGCTTCAACCGGGTCTTCGGTTACTATCTCGAGGTAACGAAGGCGAACATCGATCGCGTGCCGGACCATTATCGTCGCAAGCAAACGCTGGCCAATGCCGAGCGCTTCGTCACCGACGAGCTGGACGAGTGGGAAGCCAAGGTCCTGGGCGCCGAGGAGCGGATCGCGGAGCTGGAGGCCCGATTGTTCGGCGAGCTCCGTCGGCAGGTTGCCGACGCCATGCCACGCCTCCTCGACACGGCCGGCAGGATCGCCGAGGTCGATGGGCTCGCCGCCCTGGCACGGCTGGCCGAGCGGCGCGGGTACGTGCGACCGGAGGTCCACACCGGATTCCGCCTGGAGATCCACGACGGCCGCCACCCGGTGGTGGAAACCATGATGCCGCGGGAGGAGTTCATACCCAACGATGTCATACTCGATGCGGACGCGCGGGTCATGATCCTGACCGGTCCCAACATGGCCGGCAAGAGCACGCTGCTACGCCAGGTCGGGCTCATTCAGCTCCTGGCGCAGATGGGCGCGTTCGTCCCCGCCACGTCGGCGCGCTTACCCGTCTGTGACCGGATCTTCACGCGCGTGGGCGCGTCCGACAACCTGGTCCGGGGCCAGTCGACGTTCATGGTGGAGATGAGCGAGACGGCGTCGATCCTCCACAACGCGACCGACCGCTCGCTGGTGCTGCTGGACGAGATCGGGCGAGGCACCGCCACCTACGACGGTGTGAGCATCGCGTGGGCCGTCACCGAACACCTTCACGAGCGGACGGGCGCCAAGACCATTTTCGCCACGCACTATCATGAGCTGACACAACTTGCGGACTTGCTGCCGGCGCTCGTGAATGCGAACGTGGCGGTCAAGGAGGCCGGCGAGGATATCATCTTCCTCCGGCGTCTTGAGCCCGGAGGCGCCGACCGGTCCTACGGCATCCAGGTCGGACGCCTGGCCGGGCTGCCGAAGGACGTGGTGGAGCGCGCCAGGGAGATCCTCGTGGAGCTCGAAGGCGCGCACACCCGGCACGGCCAGGGCCTGGGTCGCCGCGGGGCACACCGCCCGGCCAGCACATCGCCGCCCGACCAGCTGTCGTTCTTCGCGCCGCTTGAGCACCCTGTCGTGGAGCGGCTTCGAAGCCTGGATATCGATCGCCTCACGCCTGTCCAGGCGCTGAACCGGCTCGTTCAACTCAAAGAGGAGGCGGGGTGAGAATGCGCGCACGGGTCGATCCCGAGGGTCCCCGACCCTGGTTGCTGCTGCCTTTCGTCCTGGCGCTGGCCGGGTGCGCACCAGAGGAGCCTGTCATCCAGGAGCCCGAGCTCATCACGCTGGATTCTCCCTTCAACTACCCGAAAAACCTCTGGAACGAGGGGGTCGAGGGCGAGACGGTCGTGATGGTGCGCGTGACCGAGACCGGCGGCGTGGACAGCGTCTACGTCGCCGAATCCAGTGGCATGCCCGCCTTCGATTCCGCCGCCGTGGTGGGCGCCAGGGACCTGCGGTTCACGCCGGGCCGTCGCGATGATCAGCGCGCCACCATGTGGGCCCGACTGCCGGTGCGGTTCGAGATGAACGATACCATCCCCTCCGAGGAAGACAGCCCGTGAACACAGGGCAACGAAACGCCCGTGCGTATGACAGCGTTCTCGAGACCATCGGCTGGACGCCACTGATCCGCCTGCGCCACGTCACCGACAGGGCCCGCACGCCCGTCCTCGCCAAGGTCGAGTTCTTCAATCCGGGCGGGTCCGTCAAGGACCGGATCGGCCTGGCCATGATCGAGGCGGCCGAACGCGAGGGTCGGCTGAAGCCGGGCGGCGTCGTCGTGGAGGGGACCAGCGGGAACACCGGCGTGGGACTCGCCATTGCCGCCGCGCTCAAGGGGTACCGCTGCATCTTCACCATGCCGGACAAGATGAGCCAGGAGAAGGTCCGGCTCCTCAAGGCGTACGGCGCGGAGGTCATCGTGACCCCCACCGCTGTCCCCCCGGACCATCCGGACAACTACGTCCAGACCGCCAAGCGGATCGTCGAGAGCACGCCGGGCGCCGTCCTTGCCGACCAGTTCTACAACGACGTCAACCCGCAGGCGCACTACGCCACCACCGGGCCCGAGCTCTGGGCCCAGACCGAGGGCCGGCTCACCCACCTGGTCGCGGCGGCTGGGACCGGCGGCACCATCAGTGGCGCAGGACGGTTCCTCAAGGAGCAGAACCCCGCGATCCGCGTCATCGCCGGCGACCCCGTCGGCTCGATCTTCGCCAGCTACTTTCGAACCGGTCAGAAAGGGGAAGGCGAACCCTACAAGGTCGAGGGCATCGGGAACGACAAGCTGCCGTCCACCCTCTGGTTCGATGTCATCGACGAGTTCCACCCCGTCTCCGACCGGGACGCCTTCGCCATGGCCCGCAGGCTCACCCGCCAGGAGGGACTCTTCGCCGGCGGATCGGCCGGGCTCATTACCCACGTCGCCGTCGAGCTTGCCCGTCGTCTCGATGACCCCGACGCGCTCATCGTCGCCGTCCTGCCCGACACCGGTGAACGCTACCTCTCCAAGGTCTACAACGACGAGTGGATGCGTGAGAATCGCCTGCTCGAGCCAGAACGCCTCACAGCGCACGCCATGCTCGCCTCGAAGGATGCCGCCACGCCGGCCCTCGTCACCGCCGCGCCTCAACAGGAGCTGCGCGAGGCGCTCGCGCTCATCACCGAGCACGACATCTCCCAGCTCCCGGTCTTCGATGACGGACGCTGCGTCGGCGCCCTCTCCGAAGAAACCCTTATGAGCCGTATCATCGAAGACCCGCTCGTGCTCGACCGGCCCGTCGCCGACTTCATGGACCCGCCCCTTCCCACCATCGAGGGCGATGTCGCCATCGAGGATATCGCGCGCCTCCTCACCCGCCACAACCGCGCCGTCATCGTTCAGGAAGCCGGCACTCCCAGGGGCATCATCACCCGCTACGACATGGTCCGGCAGCTGATGGACTGATCGCATACGTTCGGCCCATCGCGGGGCGCTACCGGCGCGCCGGGTGGGGCTCGGTATTTGCGCGTGGCGGGGCGACGGCCGTCTGACGGCCACAGTGATGAAACGTTGAGGAGATGTCATGAAGACATTGACGACTGGAGGGCTCGTCATCACGCTGCTGGTCGCGGGGTGCGGACCGGCGACCGGGCGCCTTTCCCCGACCGAGCTCGGCGTGACCGCCCGGGACGCCTACCTGGAGGGCCGAACGCGGGCAGGGACGTGGGACGACAATGCGGGGCTGCGGTGGATGGAGGGTGTGTCGATCTCGTCGGCGGGCCTGGCGCTCCCTGGCGTGGGGCACTGGCGGTTGCACTACACGGCGCCGGGTCGCCCGGCGGGCCTCACGGTGACGGTGGCGCCGCTCGAGACCTCGGAAGAGGAGCGGGCCCCGGTGTCGCCGCCGGGCTATACGGTCGGCCAGGCGTCCATCGGGGACACGTGGCTGGATTCTCCCGAGGTACTGAGGCGTGCCCTGGCGGCGCGGGGCGCCAGCCCGCCGGAGCGGGTGACGGCGCTGCTGCTGCCGCTGGATCCGTTGCAGTGGATCGTGATCATTCCTGACGAGGCCCGTCGCTGGCGGCTCGATGCGAGCACCGGTGAGGTGGTGACGCCATGAAGGTGGCTGTGTTGTTCGGCGGAACGAGCGCGGAGCGGGACGTATCGATTGCCAGCGGGTCGGAGGTGGTCAAGGCGCTGCGATCGGCTGGCCACGAGATCTTCGCGGTCGACACGGCGACGGGCGTGCTCGACGCGGAGCAGGAGGGAAGGCTGTTGCGGGGAGGCGTAGCGCCGCTGCCGCCCGGTCGCGAGGAGCTGGACATGCTGTCGACGGGCGATCCCACGGCGCTGACCCGGGCGCCGGAGCTGGAAGGGGTGGACGTGCTGTTCCTGGCGCTGCACGGCGGTGCGGGGGAAGGCGGCACGTTGCAGGCGCTGCTCGACATGGTGGGCGTGCCCTACACGGGGAGCGGCATGCTGGGGAGCGCCATGGCCATGGACAAGGACATCACGAAGCGGCTCCTCCGGGACGGGGGAGTCCGGACGGCCGACTGGCTCATGGCACCGGTGGAGGCGGCTGACGTGGAGGAGCGGCTTGGCTGGCCGGTGGTGGTGAAGCCGAGCAAGCAGGGCTCGACGCTCGGGCTGAGCGTGGTCCGGAGCCCCGGCGAGCTTCCGGGCGCGCTCGATCTGGCATTCGAGTTCGACGACGAGGTGATGGTGGAGCGCTTCGTGGCGGGACGTGAGCTGACCGTGCCGATCGTGGGCCACGAGGCCTTGCCGGTCGGCGAGATCATCACGAAGAAGGAGATCTTCGACTACGAGGCCAAGTATCAGCCGGGCATGGCGGACGAGATTTTCCCTGCGGACATCCCGGACGACGTCCGTGTCGAGGCGCAGCGCCTGGCGCTGGAGACGCACCGGATCCTCAAGCTCGAAGGCTTCAGCCGCGTCGACTTCCGACTGGACGACAGCGGCTCGCTGTGGTGCCTGGAGGTAAACACGCTTCCTGGCATGACTTCCAACAGCCTCGTGCCGAAGTCCGCGCAGGCGGCGGGCATCTCGTTCCCCCGGCTGTGCGAGCGGATCTGTGAGATCGCCATCGAGGAACACCGCGCGCGTTCGGGGGGTTGAGGGAGCATGGCATACCGGGAGCCCCGGGGGTTCGGCGCGTCGTTCGGCTACACGCTCACACCGTGGGTCAAACGGCTCATTATTGCCAATACGGTGATGTTCCTGGTCCTGATCGCCGTGCCCGTCCTGACCCAGTGGCTCGCGTTCATTCCGGCCCTCACCTTCCTGCGGCCGTGGACACTGATCACGTACATGTTCGTCCACGCCGGGTTCTTCCACCTCTTCTTCAACATGCTCATCCTCTTCTTCTTCGGGCCGCCGCTCGAGGGGATGTGGGGGGGAAGGGAGTTCCTTAGGTTCTACCTGGTGTCCGGTCTCGGAGGCGCGATCCTCTCCTATTTCTTCGCCTTCCAGTCGGCCATCGTCGGAGCGTCGGGCGCCATATACGGCGTCATGCTCGCCTTCGCGATGAACTGGCCCAACATGCACATCCACATCTGGGGCATCCTCCCCGTGAAGGCGAAGTGGCTGGTCGGCTTCCTCACGGCGCTCTCGGTCGCCGCGCTGATCGGCGGAGCCCAGGACGGGACGGCTCACTGGGCGCACCTGGGCGGCTTCGCCGCCGGTTTCTTCTATCTCAAGTTCAACGACCAGCTCACCAGCCGGGTCGATCGCCTTCGCAACTTCGTGTCGCGCCGCAAGCTGCAGATCGACAAGGCGACGTCCACCGGCGGCGCGGACGATGCACCAGGCAAAGCACCGCGTCGGGAGGAGGATCGCGTGCTGGACGAGGTCGATCGCGTCCTGGACAAGATCAGCACCTCCGGCCTCCAGAGCCTCTCCGAGGAGGAGGTCCAGCTCCTCGATGAGGTCAGCAAGCGGTATCGTCAGAACTGATCGCCCCCGCATGCGCGAGCCCGTTCCGCAACCATCTCCGGCCGTCCGGGTAAACCACGTTTGGGACCGTCGGCCTCCGATCGCTGGTCACGGG
>CAYXJH010000132.1:0-2108 GCA_964465415.1 uncultured Gemmatimonadaceae bacterium | reverse complement strand
GTCTCGGGTTTCGACTACAGTCAGACGGGAGCGAGAGGTGGCGCAGAACAAGCGGAAGGGCAAGCCCGCCAAGGGCGGCGGTGGACAGGGGATGTTCTACATCGTCCTCGGCATCATTGTCGTGGCGGGCGTCGCGGCGATCTTCTACGCGGTGCGCGGTGGCGGTGGCGCCGGAGCGGCGGCGACCGAGCCCGTGACCCTGGAAATAACGGACGCGCGGCAGCTCTACGAGCAGGCCACGCCGAAGCGGATCGGTGAGGACGCGGCGCCGTCCAAGGTCGTCGTGTTCAGCGACTTCCAGTGCCCCGCGTGCGCGGCGTTCGCGCTGGGCCAGCGCATGAACATCATGCCGTTCGTCGAGCGCGGCGAGGCGCAGTTCATCTCCTACGACTTCCCACTCGGCGGCTCCTTCGTCCACGGGTTCCTCGCATCCCGTGCGGCCCGGTGCGCCGGCGACCAGCCGATGGACGGGACGATCGACGGCACGGGCTACTGGCCCTATCACGATCTGCTGTACCAGCGGCAGGGCACATGGTCGCCGCAGCGGACGGTCGAAAACGAGTTCGTGGGGTACGCGGGTGAGGTCGGCCTCGATACCCGGGCCTTCGAGGCATGCCTGCGGAGCGACCGCCACGCGGACGTGGTCACGGCCAACCGGATGGTCGGCGACCAGCTGGGCGTGGCCGGCACGCCCACGGTCCTGGTGAACAACCGGCGCGTCAGCGGCCGGACCATCCAGGACATGGGCAACGAGGTGGTCCGCATGCTCCGCGAGGCGTCCGCCGACCAGGAGACCGCCGCAGCGCGATGACGGTGTGGAACCGCATGGTGGTGGCATCGCTGGCGCTCATCGGCGCCTTCGTGTCCACCTACCTGCTCCTCTACAAGCTGGGCGTGATGGGCACGCTGGTGTGTGGGGCGGGTGGAGGCTGTGACCTGGTCCAGTCCTCCACCTACGCCTACCTCTTCGGGCTGCCCGTAGCCGCGTGGGGTCTGGTCGGGTACCTGGCCATCTTCGGCATCGCCATGGCCGGGACCCGGCCGGAGCTGACCGACCGTTCCTGGCCCGGCCTGGCGCTGTTCGGGCTCACGGGAGGGGCATTCCTCTTCTCGTTGTACCTCAGCGCGGTGTCGGGCTTGATCATCGGCGCGTGGTGCCCGTGGTGCCTCGTCTCCGCCACCCTGGCCACGCTCTCCTTCTTCTTCTCCACGCCGGAGCTGGCGAGGTACCGGCGCGCCAGCCGGGCCGCGCGCGGTTAGCGCCGGAGCGCGTCGTCCAGTACGCGGCTCCACTCCTCCAGCGGTTGCACCCCCACCATCCGGAGCACCACCTCGTCGTCCTTCATCACGATGAAGGTGGGCGTCCCGGTGACGCCGGCGCTGATCGCGGAACCGAAGTCCTGGAGGATGAGCGGCGCGACCCTGTCCTGGTCCACGCATGCCTGGTACTGCGCCTCCGCGACGCCCAGCTCACGGGCGATGCGGGCGAAGAACGGCCCCGGATCGTCCAGCCCGCTCCAGCGATCTTGCTCGGCGAACAGTCGGTCGTGCATCGGCCAGAAGAGGTCGTCCGTGGCGCCCGCACACAGCGCCGCCTTGGCCGCGACCCAGGCCAGGCGGTGGGTGTGCAGCGGGAGGTTCACGAAGACCCACTGGATCCGGCCCGGCTCCACGTACTTCCGGTGCAGATCCTTGCCCACCGTGGTGGCGAACCGGGCACAGTACGGGCACTCGAAGTCGGCGATCTCGAATACCACGACCCGCGCCTGGGGATCGCCCTTCGCGCGGCTCTCGATCGCCCGCTCGATCAGAGGGGTAGAGACGCCCGGTGCCTCGACCTGCGCGGCCGCAGGCACGCTGCCAGCCGGCGACAGCAGGACCCCTGCGGCCAACGCCATGCCCGCCGCAGTCCCCCTCACGACGCCCGCGATCCTGCCCGCCATCCTGCCTCCCACCTTCAGGTTACTCCACTGGACGATCCCGATACACCGCGCCCGCCCCGGGAGTGCCCGCCGCGGAACGGGCCCGTTCGAGAGTCCACGCGTGGACGACGGCCGGCGGCCACGCACCACGCCGGGCCTGACCAACCAGCCGGTCCGCCTCTTCAC
>CAYXJH010000131.1:0-8139 GCA_964465415.1 uncultured Gemmatimonadaceae bacterium | reverse complement strand
CGCGCCGGTGCTGGCGGCCCTGGCCTTGCCGGATTTCTACGCCATCAGCCATGCCAGCGAGATTGGCGTCTACGAGCAGTTGCTAGCCCTGGAACACGCGCTCAAGCGCGGCCTGCGCGTGGGCGCGCTCGATGGAGACCTGAACGGCCCGTCCCTGGCCCGCATGCTCGGCGCCGATCGCGGCTCGCTCCGCGTCGAAGGGGACGGCGTTCACCCTGCCCGCGGCGCCGGGGGCGCCCGCGTGATGAGCATGGACCTGATGCTCGGCGCGGCGGACGCCCCCGTCGGTTGGCGCGAGCCGGACACGTTCGGCGGGTTCATCTGGCAGAGCACGCTCGAGACGGGAGCGCTCAGGGAGTTCATGGCCGACGTCGCCTGGGGCGAGCTCGACTTCCTCCTGGTCGACCTGCCACCGGGGACCGACAAGCTAAGACGCGCGTTCGAGCTGGTTCCCCGCCCGGCCGGCGTACTGCTCGTCACGACGCCCTCGGAAGCATCCCGCTTCGTCGTGCTACGCTCCGTGCGCCTGGTCCAGACGCTGGGAGCCCCGCGCGTCGGGCTCGTCGCCAACATGACCGGCCACGCATGCAGCGCGTGCGGCCACCACGAGCCCCTCTTCGACGGCGACGGCGCGCGCCGCCTCGCCGCCGAAACCGGCGTCGAGGTCTGGGCGGAGATCCCGTTCCACCCGGACCTGGCCCGTTCCACCGACCACGGGAGACCATCCGTCCTCGATGACCCAGAGAACCATGACCCCGCGAACCCGGCCGCGACGGCACTACGGGGCCTGGCCGACCGGATCATGTCGACGCTGCGCGACGCGCGTGCCGAACCCGCCGGGGTGGATCGCACGCCATGAAGTTTCTCTGCATTGGCTGCGATGAGGTCATGGAATTCGCCGAGCGCAGACTTCCCGGCGATGGCACCATGGCGGCCGTCTTCACCTGCGGCTCGTGCGGCCGAGAGATGGCCATGCTCACGAACCCCATGGAGACACAGCTCGTCAGCAGCCTCGGTGTGAAGGTCGGCGGTCGCGAGGTCCCGGAGCAGCCCATGGAGCTGGTGCGGACTACCCTGGCCGAAGGCCGCGAGGACGCGTTCGCAGACGACGCGCCCCACGACCCGTTGGGCGGAGCACATCCGGCCGGGTCGGCCGCCGTGACGTGGAGCGACGACGCGCGCGAGCGTCTCGCCAACGTGCCATCGTTCGTCCGTGGGATGGTCAAGCGCATCTATACCGATTACGCACGGGAACGGGGGATCCGCACCATCACTCCTGCCATCATGGACCAGGCGAGGACGGAGCTCGGGCTGGAGGGGATGTGACCACGGTCGCCGTAACGCCCCTCGAGCGGAAGTTCCGGCACGCCGCCTGGGTCTACCTCCATGTGGCCATCCTGTATGAAGCCGCCGCGTTCACCATGATGAAGACCGGTGCGCTTCCCACCGGCGGACTCGGCCCGCCCTGGGTCTGGCTCGTGGCCGGAGCCATCGTGGCCCTCGCCATCTTCTTCGGGCTCCTCTACTGGCAGAACAAGTGGCTCGCACGAGTGGTCTGGGCCATCCATGCCCTCCGCGTCCCCACCCTGATCGAGGGCGCGTTCATGCGCGGCACCGATGGCCTCATCCACCCGAGCTTCTACCTCACCGCCCTCATCGTCGTCATCATCAACCTCGCGTTCCTGGCCAGGGCCGGCTGGGACCTCTAGCGAGACACGAAACTCGAGACACGAAACCCGGACCGCGAGACGCGAAACCATGGTTGGGGCACGAGTTAGGGGTTTGGCCACCGAGTTCGGTCTCGGGTGCCGGGTCGGTCACGGGTCACGGGTTCACGAGTCACGGGTCACGGGCCGATTATTGACATCCCTCCCGGCGATTCCTATACTCGCCACCGGGACGATTCTGACCCGATTCACAGGTTCCGGCACAGCAGCGCTCGGCGCTTGCATCCCTATGGCGGGGTCGTCGTTCGTCCCGCCCGATCGCAAGAAAAACGAAGGCAAACGGTGCCACGCGAAGGCAGTACGCGTGGGCCGGCCACGGTTTCATTAGAGCAGCACAACGCTGATGCGGACCGGTTCGGACGGGAGCCGGGCGACGCCTCCAGGATGAGGCTGGCCCGGGACCCGGTCGCAGGTGACCGTCCGGTCCAGGAACCAGGAATGGTATGCCTTCGAGCTATGCCGAGATCCTCGTACCTGTCGACAATTCCCTCGAATCCGATCTCGCCGTTGATCGCGCCATAGAGCTCTGCGGCGAGGGCGGCCACATCACGGGCACACACGTCTACGCAGCACGGCTCCACGACGTCCGCTTCCGCCAACTGGAGGTAGGGCTCCCCGCGCAGTTCCAGGAGCCAGCAGAGATCCGGCGTCAACGGAAGATCCACGACAAGCTCATCGAGAAGGGCCTCCAGCTGATCAGCGACTCGTTCCTGGACCAGGTGGACGTGCGCTGCCGGGCGGCCGGCGTGCCCCTGCGCAGGCAGCTGCTCGAGGGGATCAATTACGAGGAGATCGTCCGGGAGGCGAACGGCGGCGAGGGTCGGCTACCTAGTTTGATCGGGTTCGACCCCAACATCGCCGACAAGTACGATGGCGGGGAGAAGGTTCGTAGCGACGTCGCCATCAACGAGCAGGGCCGTCTGGTCGCCGAGGACGAGGAGCAGGACGAGAAGCTGGCCGGGTCGAGCGGCCGATCGTACGACCTGGTCGTGATCGGTGCCCACGGGCTGGGCCGCCAGCCTTTCTCCCAGCTGGGCGGCGTCGTGGCCCGGGCAGTCCGTGGCATCCGCAGGGACGTGATGATCGTCAGAGACGACCGCCCGCTGCGCGGCGGCCGCTTCATGGTCTGCATCGACGGGTCCGCGTACTCGTACAAGTGCATGCGCGTGGCTCTCGAGCTGGCCAGGGCGTACGGCGCGAAGCTGTACGTCTGCTCGGCGTTCGACGTCGAGTACCACCACGTGGTGTTCCACAACATCAAGGACGTGCTGTCGGTCCAGGCCTCGAAGATCTTCAAGTTCGAGGAGCAGGAGGAGCTCCACAACAACATCATCGACAAGGGGCTGGCCCGTCTCGCGAAAGCGAACCTGAAGCGGGCGTCGGTGATGGCGTCCGAGTACCAGGACGTGGACATCGAATGGCAGGTCCTGGTGGGCAAGCCTTTCCAGGTCGTCATGCAGTGGGCCGAAGAGGTCGAGCCGTCCCTGCTCGTTCTCGCCCGCCACGGCGCGCACCGCATCGACGGAACCGACATGGGCTCGCAGGCGGAGAACCTGGTTCGCCTCGCCCCCTGCAACACGTTGCTCATCGGGACGACCGACGTCCGGGCCGACGAGATCCCCTGGATCGAGGAGGACGGCGAGAAGGGCCTGGAGTGGGCGCCCGAAGCCGAAGTACGGATCCAGCGCGTCCCCCCGTTCGCCCTGGGCATCGCCCGGAAGGCCGTCGAGGAATACGTCCTGGAGTACTACGGCCCCGGCAGCCGCTACGCCGCCGCCTTCACCGAGCCCACCCGCGTCCGCACGAAGAACGGTGCGAGCGCGTCGAACGGTGCCAGCACGACGAATAGTGCGAGCGCCGCGACCCGGCCCGACCCGGCCGAAGTCGATGTCGAAGTCGATGTCGATGTCGATGTCGATGCTCCGACCCGCGAAGCCCTCCCCGCCGTTACGAGCGCTCGCCTGGACGAGGCGATCCAGAAGCTCCTCCCGACCCACATGCAGCTGATCATGGGGATCGGGACCGCGGAGGAGCTGGCCCGGGCGGAGGTGAAGGCGGCGGAGGCGATGGCGCGGACGGTGGTCCAGGGGCTGGACGCGGACCCGGAGCCGGAGACGCCCATGGCGGAAACCCGCTGCCCGGTGACGGGCCGGGTCGGGAGTCGGCCGCGGGACGAGCGCGATCCCATCGTCTGGACGGCGGAAGCTTTCGGCCGGCTCAAGCAGGTCCCCCTGATCGCCCGGCCGCTGGCCCGCAACACCGTCGAGAGGTTCGCCCGGACGCACAGCCACTGGCGTGTGACGACGCGGATCATGGACGAGAACAAGCAGGCCATGATCGAGGCGGACGAGTTCGACATGGACACGATGCTGGTGATGTTCAAGGAGCTGCAGACCAAGCAGCTCAGGGCGGCTGCGGAGGGCGTGGACGGGCTGACGCCAGAGATGCGGGCATTCATCGAGGAGGCGAAGGCGTCGGGCGTAACGCGGTGCCCGATCCGGGACATCGAGGAGCAGGCCGACAAGTGTCCCGTCGACTTCAAGATGGCGTCCCCATCGGATGCGAAAGCGGCCGTCGAGCGATTCATGGCGGACAGGCCCGACTCGGCCGGGGCGGAGGAGTAGCGCCGCGTGCCACGAAGCAACCCACTCCTGGAGCTTCCCGTCCTGGCGACCGGAGGTCTGGGCGCCGACACCGCGCGAACATTCTCCCCTGCCCCGGGGCGTCTGGGCGCGGCCGACCCGCGTGCGGAGGCCGAGCGGGGTCGGCTGCCGCACGTGGTCGCCTGGAACCTCACGCAGCGCTGCAACCTGGCGTGTGCCCACTGCTACATCTCGGCGGGGGACTGGCAGTCGACGGAGCGTGACCTCAGCACGGCGGAGTGCCGGCGCATCGCGGACGAGATCCTGGCCGTGAACCCGGCGCCCATGTTCGTTTTGAGCGGAGGGGAGCCGCTCCTCCGCGACGACCTGGAGACGGTCGCCGATCACGCCGCGGCCCGGGGCGCCACGGTCGTGGTGGGCACGAACGGGACGCTGCTCACCGACGCCCGGATCGCTTCACTCAAGGATGCGGGCGTGCAGGGCTTCGCCCTCAGCATCGACTCGCTGGACCCCCGGTACCACGACCGCTTCCGCCATGGCCCGGGCGCGTTGGCGCAGACCCTGGAGGCGGTGGACCGGCTGGCCGCCCACCGTCTGGACTTCCTCGTCCAGACCACAGTGACGCGAGGCAATCGGGACGAGCTGCCGGCGATCGCGGCCTGGGCGGCGGACCGGGCCGCCGTCGCGTTCAACGTGTATTTCCTGGTCGCGACCGGCCGGGGAGATGGGATGCCGGGGATGACACCCGCGGAGAACGACGAGGTCCTGGCCGGCCTGGTCGAGCTGGAGACCCGTTACCGCGGGCGGATGATGGTGCGATCGAAGTGCATGCCCCAGCTGATGCGGCACGTGGCGGAGCGGGCGCCCGACTCGCCGCTCATGAACTACGAGACCCGCTGTCCGTGCGGCGTCCACTACTGCCGGATCACGCCGGAAGGGCGAGTTACCCCATGCCCCTACACCCCGTCGGCGGCCGGAGACCTCAGGCGCCAGTCGTTCGCCGAGATCTGGTGGGACTCGCCGGTGTTCCGCGCGCTGCGCGACGGCGGGCCGGGTGGGAAATGCGGCCGGTGCGAGTACCGCGAGCTGTGTGGCGGCTGTCGTGCCCGCGCCTACGCGGCGACCGGCGACCTGCTGGCTGAAGATGCGTCGTGCGCGTACGAGCCCACGGGTGAGGCGGAGGTGATCCGTGCCACGCGCGACATGTCATATGGCAGGCCGGCGGCGCCGGAGCTGGAGTGGGACGAGGGCGCGCGCGAGCGGATGGCGCGCATCCCGTCGTTCGTGCGCGGCGTCGTGACGAAGCGCGTCGAGACGTTCGCCCGGGATCGGGGCCACGACCGGGTGACCATCGAGGTGCTGGAGCAGGTGCGAGAATCCATGCCGGTGGATTTCTCCGGCCGCAAGCCCTTCTTCCTCAGGAGCCAATGACGACGCGACAGTCCACCGGACGCATCCTGCGGAGCCTCCGGCCTGGCGGCGGGGCTGGCTGGCTGGCGGCCTGGCTCCTGTTCCTGGCCGCGGCAATCCTGCTGGTAGTCGCCCCCGCATGGGCGCAGGAGGGTGTGGAGGTCCGCGCCTACGGCGACTTCCCGTACGTCGGCCCACGCGTGGCCGTCTGGATCGCGGCCCAGGTCCACCTCATGTTCGCCGCCTTCGTGCTCGGCGTGCCCATGTTCGCGGTGGTCATGGAAGCGGTCGGCATCTGGGCGAAGGAGGACCGTTATGATCGCCTGGCGAAGGAGTTCACGCGGCTGCTCCTGATCGCGTATTCCGCCACCGCGATCTGGGGGGCCGTCCTCACGTTCGTCCTGACGTCGCTCTACCCCCGCTTCTGGGGCCATCTGACGGAGATCTTCGCCGTCTCCATGTGGATCTACGCAGGGCTCTTCTTCATCGAGACGTTCACGCTCTACCTGTACTACTACGGCTGGGAGCGCTGGAAGGCGGGCCGGGCCAAGATCGGGCACTTCGGGCTGGGCATCCTGCTCAACGTCTGGGGCACGATGGTCATGTTCATCGCCAACTCCTGGCTGTCGTACATGACGAGCCCGCCCGCGGGCGTCACGGCCCAGACACCGGCCTCCGAGATCGACCTCTGGGTCGCCATCACGAACGCCACGTGGATGCCGCTCAACATCCACCGCTTGCTTGGCAACCTGGTGTTCGGTGGCGCCGTGGTGGGCGGGTACGCCGCGTTCCGGTTCCTGAACTCGAAGACCGACGAGGAGCGGGCCCACTACGACTGGATGGGGTACGTAGGCAACCTCATCGCCATCGGCGCTCTCATCGTGCTGCCGTTCGCCGGCTACTGGCTGGGCCGGGAGATCTACGAGTTCAACCAGCAGATGGGCATCACCATGATGGGCGGGTTCATGAGCTGGCTCTGGATCATCCAGGCGTTTCTCATCGGCATCCTCTTCCTGGCGGGCAACTACTATCTATGGATCGGGATGGGCCGCATCCCGGGCGCGGAGCGGTTCATGCCGTACACGAAGTGGCTGCTGGTGGTGCTGGTGCTGGGGACCATCGTCTGGGCGACTCCCCACACCATGATCGCGAACCGCGAGGAGTTGGCCGCCATGGGCGGCACCCACCACCCGTTCCTCGGCGTGCTGGGCGTCATGAGTGCCAAGAACACGGCGGTCAATCTCATGATCCTGGCCACCTTCCTGAGCTTCATGCTATACCGCCGGGCCAACAAGGAGCCGGTCGTGAGCTGGGCCAGGACGGGGACCAGGATCCAGGGCGGGCTCTTCGGCCTGGCCGCGGCCGTCGTGCTCTTCTATGGCGTGTACGGGTACTTCGTCTCGGCCATCGTCCGGATCGGCTTCTCCATCTACCAGGTCACCGCCGTCCTGCTGGCCATTGTCGGCGTGGTCGTCATCGACCTGTTCATGCTCCGGGGCGCCCGCTCGAGGGGCGCTATCCGGTGGGGGTTGATGCCGGAGCGCTCCCAGTACGCCCTGTTCGTCATCGTCGTCACCTTCACCTGGCTCATGGGGCTCATGGGGTTCGCCCGGAGCGGCATCCGCCAGCACTGGCACATCTTCGAAGTCATGCGCGACACGTCGCCCTGGGCCGCCACGCCTGCGCTCGGCGAAGCGGCGCAGGTGATCACGGCGTGCGTCCTGATCTTTCTGGGTATGATCTCGTTCATCTTCTGGCTGGGCGGTCTGGTGGAGAAGCCCACGCTGGTCCCGAAGCCCGCGCCACAGCCTGGCGTCGAGCCCGCCGTCCCGGGCGCGGGTGGCCCGCGCCTCGAACCCGCGCCCGAGGGCTGAGCCATGTGGACGAACCTGAAGATCGTCCTGGTGGTGGTGGGGACCGTGACGATGTTCACGCTGGTCTCCATGTGGATCCCGCAGGTGGAGTCCGAGGTCCCGGAGGAGCTGACGTTCACGCTCGACATGACCTCGGACGACCTGGTCGAGGCGGGCGAGCAGCTCTATCACGGCGCGGGCGGCTGCATGGCCTGCCATGGCCTCGGCGTCCGTGCGCCCCGCCTCCTCGCCGATGACCGCGGTACCGGTCTCATCGGCGAGCGCTGCGACGATCGCGTCCCCGGGATGAGCTGCCAGGACTACTTGTGGGAGTCCATGGTCGAGCCCGGCGCGTACGTGGTGGACGGGTACCAGAACATCATGCCGGACGCCCGGCGAACCCTGTCCGAGGCGCAGATCTGGGCCATCGTCGCGTTCCTGGAGAGCGTAGGCGGCGAGGTGACGGTGGACCCGTCGCAGATCGAGCTGGGCGAGGCCCCGGTCGCCACGAGTCCGGGCGCGGCGGCGGGCGCCGGGACCACGCCG
>CAYXJH010000130.1:0-8149 GCA_964465415.1 uncultured Gemmatimonadaceae bacterium | reverse complement strand
CGCCGAGCAGCAGCGCGAGGGACGGGGCGAGCGCCAGGGCGCGGCGGATCGGGCTCGAATTCCTCGCCGCCTCCGGCATCACCGCTCTATCGTGCGAACGGGATCACGACGCGCTCGTCCACCAGCAGGATCTGGGGCGGGAGCAGGAATGTGGCCGCATCCGCCAGCGTCGCCTCCACCTCCGGCGAAGCCATGGCGGCATCGAACGCGGCGCGGTCGTCGAACCAGAACTCGGAGATCCCGTCGTATAGCGCGTCCTCATCGTCAGGGTGGCGCAGGTTGACCTTGTAGCCGCGCAGACCCGGTACCTCGAGTACGTATGGCAGGTGCTCTTCGAAGAAGTAGCGCTCGTACTCCTCGAAGCTGAGGCCTTCCTGCTTGTTGATGAGGACCATGAACTTGAACGCCGATGGCTCCGGCTCCCCGGCGGAGAGCGCATTCGCATCCGCGGCCGGTCCCGTGCACGAGACCGCAAGACCGGAAACCAGTAGCACCAACAGGTAGGTGGTCAGAGTTCGCTGCCTCATGAATCCCTCCAATGAGTTAAGGTTCGAGGGCCAGGCGCCAATGGCCGCAAGATGAGCCTGGTCATGCCGGTTGTCGATACCGTCGGACTGGAACCCGCCGGCCAGATTGTGGAGCGCGCCGTCCGGGCCCCAATCATGCATCTTGACCTGATGACGAAAGCGCTCCAATGATTGGCGGGTCTCACGCCTGGCCGGTCGCGGGCGTGCGTTTGGAACCTCGGGCACAGCAGATCGTACAACGGGCATGTCGCGTCCCATCGTCCCAGACGACGGCGTGTGGCTGCGAGCCATGCGATTGCTGGCTGTCGTGGTCCTCCTCGGAGGGATCGGCGCCGGCCCGTTGGTGCATGTGGCGGTGGAGAGTCACCGCTCAGGGCCCGTCGCCTCGCAGGCGGATCGCCCCGAGGACCCGGGCTCGCCCGACGCGCACCATCTGTGTCCTGTCTGTCTCACCCTCTCCAGTGCCGTGCCCGCGGTCGTCCCGACGGGGCCCGGCGCCTCCCTGGCCGATACCCCGGCCCTCACGTCGGCTGGCGCGGCCATGCACGGTCGCACGGCGACTGACCTGACGAGGGCCCGGGCACCTCCCGTCGCGTAGCGGAGACGACGAGCGGGCCAGCCTTCAGTGGCTGGCGCGGCTCGTTCCAGGTCCGGACCACCGGTGGTCGGCGTTCGGACACCGTCATGCGCGTCGGAAGGAAGGCAAGGCCGTGAGGACCGTCCTCTTCACATTTACAGCACTGATGTTCGTCATGCTTCCCGGGCCCGGACTGGCCGGGCAGACGGCCTCGCCGCGCGGGCCGGCATCGGGCGTGACGTCGCCGGACGCAGCCGAGTCGATGGGTCGGATCATCGGTACGATCCGCGACGCGGAGACGGGCGATCCGATCGCCGCGGCGCAGGTCCGCCTGCGGGAGATGCGGCGGAGCGACCTGTCGCATGCCGATGGCCGGTTCCATTTCTTCGATGTGAGGCCGGGTCGGTACACGCTGAGCGTGGAGCGGATCGGGTACGCGCCCGCGGAGCAGCGGGTGACCGTGGTTGGTGAGGAAACGGTCGATATCTCGCTCGACATGCGGCCAACGGCGCTGGAGCTGGCGGGTGTGGTGGTGACGGGCACGGGCCGTGAGCGGGGCGCCGGGGAGGTGTACCAGCCCACCAGCGTGATCGGTGACGCGGAGCTTCGGCGTCGGCTCGCCACCAGCCTTGCGGCGACGATCGCTCACGAGCCGGGCATCCACCAGCAGTACAACGGCCCGGCGGCGAGCCAGCCGGTGATTCGGGGGATGGGTGGGGACCGGGTCGTGGTCCTGGAGGATGGACACCGGACCGGAGACCTGTACAGCACGGGCGCGGACCACGCGGTGACGATCGACCCGCTGACGGTGGAGCGGGTGGAGGTTCTACGCGGTCCCGCGGCCCTGCTCTACGGGAGCAGCGCCCTCGGCGGCGTGGTCAACGTGATCCGCGAGGACGTCCCCCGTAGCCTGCCGGAGCGTCCGAAGGGAACGGCCAGTCTTCAGCTCGAGTCGGTCAACCGTGGCGCCACAGGCGGGGTGGCCGCCTGGGTCCCGTTGGGCCGGATCGCCGTCCGGGCGGAGGCCAGCGGCCGTCAGGCGGGCGACACCCGGACGCCCTTGGGCACGCTGGAGTCATCGGACTTGCGCGGCCACACCCTGGGGGTCGGCGCCAGCCTCATCTCCAGCTGGGGCTTCGTGGGCGTGGCGGGCCGCGAGCAGCGGATGGACTACGGGGTTCCGGGTCAGTTCGACGGCGTAGTGATACCCGGGGCCCACCCTGGCGGCGTGGATATCGAGACCACCCGGCGCTCGGCCCGGTTCGAAACGGCGCGCATGGGCAACCTGGGTGTCTTCAACGCCTTGGAGCTGTCGGCTTCGTTGAATCACTACCTTCATGACGAGATCGAGGGCCGTGGCGCCGACGGGCAGCCGTTCCTCGGGGCACGCTTCGACCAGCTGTCGGGCGGCGCGGAGCTGACGCTCCGCCACGAGCACCGGGAAGAATTCCCGATCCTCCGGGGCGGCGCCGTGGGCGTGGAGTACCGGGCGAAGGACCTGCGGGCGAGTGGCCCGTCGCCGGGGACGCGCTCGGCCACCGAGAACAACGTGGCCGTGTTCCTGTACGAGGAGCTGGGCGTCGAGCCGTTTCGGTTCAAGGTGGGGCTCCGGTACGACCACGCCTGGGTCGATCCCTACCACGATGACCCCATCCGAATCGGTGACCGTGCCGTCCCCGTAAGGAGCCGGACCTTCGGCTCCTTCTCCGGCTCGGCGGCGGCCCTGTTCGACTTCACGGAGAACTGGACGACGGGCGTGAGCGTGGCCCGGGCCTTCCGCCGGCCCGCCATCGAGGAGCTGTTCTCCGACGGGCCGCACCTGGCCGACTTCTCGTTCGACATCGGCAACCCCGAGCTCGAGCCCGAGACGGGCCTGGGCGCGGACCTGTTCCTGCGCGGAACGCTGCCGCGTCTCCACATCGAGGCGAGCGTATTCGCGAACCGGCTCACCAACTACATCCATTACCAGGCCACGGGCGAGCTGGACCCCCGGTTTCGGCGCTACCCGGTCTTCGAGGCGCGAGGCGACGATGCCCTGTTCCTCGGCGCCGAGGGACGGGCCCAGTGGGAGGTGGCCCGCAACCTGGTCTTCGATGGCGCGGTCAGCGGCGTCCGGGCGACCCGGATCGACACCGACGATCCGCTTCCGGACATCCCTCCCGCCACTGCGCACGCTCGCGTCCGCTACGACGCGGCCCGCTGGTTCGGTAGCCTGGGGCTGGACGCCATGGCCGCCCAGAACCGGGTTCCCCAGACCTTCCCGTCCCCCGTGGACGGCGAGCTGATCCAACCGCAACGGCCCACGTCCGGGTCCGCTCTGCTGAACGCAGGGTTCGGGTGGCGATGGAGCGAGGGCGAGCGGTTCCATACCGTCACGCTCCAGGTCAGCAATCTCCTGGACACCGAGTGGCGGGACCACCTGTCCCGCATCAAGGACGTCGCGCCGCAGCCGGGCAGGAACATCCAGCTCCTGTACCGGCTGAACTTCTGAACCCCTATCCAATGGAGAAGAGGATGATCAAGCGTTCCCTGGGTACTGTAACCGCGGTCCTGGCCGTCACCCTGGCGGGTGCCACCGCCTGCGACCGCTCAACCGTCGAACCGCCGGGCCATGAGGAGCTTCACCAGGTCGTGATCGTCGATCGCACCGTGACGCCCAGGCAGGACATCGCGACCTGGACGAACGGTGTGGGCTGGGACACGGATGTGCTCATGACCCTCAGTCACGCCGCCGAGGTGGATCGGACCCGCACCTCGCTCGGCGCCCGCATGTACACGCAGGGTGGTGAGGAGATCGCCCTGGGTGATGAGTACACAGTCCAGTACGGTGTGGCGTCCGACCCGAACGACGTGATCAATATGGATCCTGCCCTGGATCTGTTCCACGGAGACCACGTCCACATCTACGGCCACGACGACGGCCGGACCGGGACGGCCCAACTGGTCTTTGCACTGTGGCACGGCGGCCACGACGATGGCGAGACGGACCCCATCAACTTCACGATCACGGACTAGGGCCGGCGCGTAGGCTAGTGCGGCGTGACCCCCGGCGGCACCACGACCACGGGACAGTGGGATTTCCGGAGGATCTCCCCCGTGGTGTCGCCGAGGATCACGCTCCGGACGGCGCTCCGGCCCTGGGAGCCGGCCACCACGAGCTCGGCGCCCGTCCGCGTTGCCGCCGCCACGACCTCATCGGCGACGTTGCCCTCCACGACCTGCACGTCGTACGGGACATCGGCGAGGATGTCGCGAGCGAGCGCTTCCGCCCGTTCCCGCGCTTCGCCGAACATCCGGTCCCGGACCTGGTCCAGGTTCAGCCCGGCGCCGGCTGCCACCGCCGCGGCGGTCTCCAGCTCGACCGCCACGTTCAACACGATGACCCGGGCGCCCATGACCCGGGCCAGCCAGGCGGCGGTACGGGCCGGGCCGATCGATGCCTCCCCGATCCGTACCGCCAGCAGGATACTGTGCTCGTGCGCCATGGTAACCTCCGGGGTGTCGTGGTCACGGGTGGAAGGGGAAGAAGAGCGGGATGACGAAGGTGGCGGCTACCAGCAGGAGTACGCTGAGCGGGGCACCGACCCGGAAGAAGTCGCTGAACCGGTAGCCGCCCGGACCGTAGACGAACGTGTTGGTCTGATACCCGATGGGCGTCAGGAACGAGTTGGACGCCGCGAACATCACGGCGATGACGAACGGGAGCGGGGACACGCCGAGCGCGACGCCCGTTGCCACCGCAATCGGGGTCAGCACGATGGCCGCGGCATTGTTGCTGATGAGCTCGGTGAGGAGAGAGGTCAGCAGGTAGAACGACGCCAGGATTCCCAGCAGGCCCAGCGGCGAGGTGAATCGCAGGATACCGCCCGCGATGTACTCTGCCGCGCCCGTGTTCTGCATGGCGATGCCCAACGGAATCAGCGACCCGAGCAACACAATGACCATCCAGTCCACTTCGCGGTACGCTTCGTCTGGCGTCAGGCAGCCGGTGACGAACATGGCGATCACGCCAATCAGCGCCGACACTAGGATCGTCGTCACGCCCAGCGCCGCCAACAGGACGACGGCGCCAATGATGGGCACGGAGTACTTCAGTTTCCGGATCCGCTTCGCCGGCAGCTCGACGGCGCCCAGCAAGGCCAGATGTCCGCTCCGATGGATCTCCTGGAGCCGGCGCGGCGACCCCTGGACCAGCAGGACATCGCCGGCCTCCAGCACGATGTCCCGAACCCGCTCCTGCAAGGGCTGCCCGTGGCGCTGTGCCGCCAGGACCGGAACGCCATACCGGCCGCGGAACGCAAGCTCACGCAGGCTCCGGCCGATCACCGGCGATCGGGGCGGAACGATGATCTCCGCCAGCCTCCGCTCACGCCGGTCGTCCTCGCCGTCCTCGTCCGGCACCGGAAGGCTGGGCTTGACGCCTGCGATGCGCAGGTGGTCGACCTCGTTGATCCGCGCGATGTCCGGGATCTTACCGTGGACCAGCAGGTGATCGCCCGCGAGGATCACCGTGTCGGCACCGGGCGCTGTCAGGCGGCGTCCCTCCCGCTCGATTTGTACGATCTCGAGACCGTGGGTCTCGCCGAACCTTGACTCCCGCAGCGTCCGACCCACATGGGGCGAATCCGCTTCCACCACCAGCACGGAGAGATACTCCCGCAGATCGTACCGCTCGGTCATGTCGGTCGCCGCCTCCCGCGTCGGCGTCAGCCAGCGGCCGACGGTGAGGAGGTAGACCAGGCCGATCGTCGTCAGGACCAACGCGGGGCCGGTGATATCGAACAACTGGATCCGCTCCATGCCCATCTCGAGGACCAGCCCGGCGACCAGCAGGTTCGTGCTCGTGCCGATCAGCGTGAGCGTGCCGCCCATCTGGCTGGCGAACGAAATGGGCATGAACATTCGAGACGGCGCCACGCCCATCTCGCGGGTCAGCCCCAGGACCAGCGGGATCATCACCACGACCACGGGCGTGTTGTTGATGAACGCGCTCATGGGAACGACCAGCAGGCAAGACACAGCCAGCAGCCTCGCCTCGCTTTCGCCCGACAGCCGTGCCACCCACCTGCCCAGCACGTCGATCGCGCCGGTCCGCAGGAGCCCCGCCGACAGGATGAACATCGCCGCCACGGTCACGGTGGCTTCATTGGCGAAGCCACTGATCCCCTCCGCCGGCGTGACGAGCCCCAGCAGTATGAGGCTGGTCATGACGATGAGCCCCACGACATCGACGCGGAGCCGGTTCCAGAGGAAAAGGGCAAGCGCCCCGGCCGCCACGGCGAGGGTCAGGACGATGTCGAAGGAAAGGACGGGGTTGGTCACGGGGGGAAAGATTGATCGGGGCGGCCGGAACCGCCAGACGGTCAGGCCGGGGCATCCGGCGGACGCCGCACCACTCTCCACTTTTCACCCATCCCGCCATGCCTGTGGCCGGACCGGACATGAAATGGAAGCCCCGCAGGCAAATGACTCGGCCGGTTCCCCGGAGGCGGCCACCCCCGGGGTGCGCCGTTCAGACGCCCTGCGCCCGGCTACGAAGTAAAGAGTGGTACGACGTCCGCGCGGTCAAACGTCCGCGCGGACGGACGCGCGTCCAGCCGCGCGTCGCCCTAGCCCAGCAGCGCCAGGAACACCCCCGCCGTGACTGCCGATCCCACGACACCCGCCACGTTCGGGCCCATGGCGGACATCAGCGGGTTGACCCGCCCCCGTGTCTCGGCGGACACGAACTGCTGGACGACGCGCGCCGACATGGGGACGGCCGAGACGCCGGCGGCGCCAATGCAGGGGTTGATGCGCCGGCCGTCGGCCAGGAAGACGTTGATCAGCTTGGCGAAGAGGATTCCGCCCGCCGTGCTGAACGAGAACGCCACCGCACCCAGCACCATGATCATCAGGGTCTGATACGTCAGGAAGTTCTCCGCGCCCATGGTGCCGCCCACCACCAGGCCCAGCAGGATCGTGACGATGTCGATCATGGGTCCGCCGGCGGTCTTCTTGAGCCGTTCCGTGACGCCCGACTCTCGGATGAGGTTTCCGAACATGAGCAGCCCGAGCAGCGGCGCGGCGGACGGCACGGCTAGCGATGCGATGATGCCGGTCACGATTGGGAAGAGGATGACCGTGGTGCGGGACACGGGCCGGGCCTGCGGCATGTCGATCGCCCGCTCCTTCTTGGTCGTGAGCAGCCGCATGATGGGCGGCTGGATGATGGGCACGAGCGACATGTAGCTGTACGCCGCGACGGCCACGGCGCCGAGCAGGTGGGGGGCGAGCTGGATCGTGATGAAGATGGACGTTGGGCCGTCGGCACCGCCTATGATGCCGATGGAGGCCGCCTCCTGGGCGGTGAACCCGAGCAGGTAATACGCGCCCAGCGCGGCCGCGAAGATGCCGACCTGCGCTGCGGCGCCGAGCAGGAACGTGAGCGGCCGCGCCAGGAGCGGCCGGAAGTCCGTGAGCACGCCGACGCCCAGGAAGATGAGCGGCGGCAGAAGCTCGGTGCGGATCCCGGCGTCGTAGATCACGCCCATGATGCCGTCGGCGTACGAGCTCATGTTGGCCTGGGGCAGGTTGGCCAGGACCGCGCCGAACCCTATGGGGATCAGCAGCAGCGGCTCGTAGCCCTTGGTGATGGCCAGGAAGATGAGGACTCCCGCCACCACGAACATCGTGAGGTTGCCCAGGCTCAGATTGGCCAGCCCCGACTGCTGGAACAGCTCCAGAACGATGTCCATGGGCCGATCAGCCGATCGTCGCGATGGGCGTCGTGCTGTCGATCTCGTCGCCGGCCTTCACGTGGACGGCCGTCACCGTTCCGGCCGCGGGGGAGCGGATGTCGTGGGTCGCCTTCATCGCCTCGACCACGGCCAGCACGCCGCCCTCCTCGATCCGGTCCCCCACCTTCACACGGATGTCCACGACCTCCACCGAGCCGGCGAATGTCGAGTGCACATCGGTGCCGCCAGCGGCGGGTGCAGCAGCCGGCGTGGTCTGCCCGCCCGACGCAGTCCCCGTCGCCGGGTCCGTGCCGGCGCTCGCGCCC
>CAYXJH010000129.1:0-8158 GCA_964465415.1 uncultured Gemmatimonadaceae bacterium | reverse complement strand
GCGGCAATGCCGGCGGCAGGGACGGGCGCTGCTGGGCGACCAGCTCCGCTCTTGGCGCCGCGGCGAGGGCGAGGCACAGCGCCGCCGCACCGGCCCGGATCAGTGCGCTTGCCGCGAAGTGGGAACGTCGACCCCGGGTCATGCCCCCGCCCACCCCTCAGGCTGCTCTTCCTCGTTCTCGCCGCCCTTGCGCTCGACGACCCGCGCCATGAGGATGCCGATCTCGTAGAGGACGAGAAGCGGGACCATGAGAAAGATTGTGGTCATCAGGTCGCCGGGCGTGATGAGGCTTGCCCCGATTGTGATGAACACCAGGGCCCACCGTCGGCCCTTGCGGAGCTTGGTGGTGTCCACGATCCCCAGCACGGCGAGCACCAGAATGAGCACCGGCAACTCGAACGCGATTCCGAAGGCGAGCAGCGTCCGGACCACGACGCTCATGTACGGCCCGATGACGATGTTCTGCTCGAGGCTCGCCTGCTGGAAGCCGGCGAAGAACTGGAACATGATGGGGAGCACCACGAAATACGCCGCCGTGACCCCGAGGACGAAGAGGAACAGGCCGAAGTACAGGGCCGGCACGATCGCCTTCTTTTCGCGCGGCAGCAGCGCAGGCGAGAGGAAGATCCAGACCTGGTATACGATGATGGGCAGTGCCAGGAGCACGCCTACGGTGAGGGCCAGTCGGAGGGTGATGAAGAACGGATCCGTTGGACTCAGATACCCCAGCTTGGTGTCCCCGAGGAGCGGCTCGATGGGCGCGATGAGCAGTCCCAGGACGTCGAAGTGATTGACAATGAACCACCCCACGACCGTACCCACGACCACCGCAACCAGGCTCCAGATGATGCGCCACCGCAGCTCCTCGAGGTGATCGAGGAACGGCATCTCGTCGGAGTCCTGGCTCCGCTTCCGGAACGCACCGATTCTGGGGTTCAGAGTGGTAGCTCCGCTTGGTTCTTCCGCTGCTCGGACCGCGCCCGCGCCTCGCCCAGCTCCGTGAGCTCCTCGACGAACTCATCGATGTCCTGGAAATTTCGGTAGACCGACGCGAACCGGACGTACGCCACGTAATCCTTCTCGCGAAGCCGGGCCATGACCATGCCGCCCAGGTCACGGCTCGGGAGCTGGTCCCGGCCCGTGAGCTCGTCCTCGATGGAATCTACCATGGCCTCGATCTCCGCGGCCGTGACGGGTCGCTTCACACAGGGCAGCCGGATCGAGCGCAGCAGCTTGCCGCGGTCGAACCCTTCCACGGTACCGTCATTCTTGATGACCTGGACCGGCCGCTCCTCGACCACTTCGTAGGTCGTGAACCTCCGGCTGCATCCCAGACACTCGCGACGTCGGCGGATCGCCCGGCCCTCGCGGCTCGTCCGCGAGTCGACCACCCGGTCCTCGGTCTCATGACAGTATGGGCAGCGCATCGTCTCCGTCCGGCTCCCTGATCCACCGCGTCCCGACCTCACAAAATGCCGACGCCCGGCGGATCGAGTCTCGCCGGGCGTCCCGATCCGGGCGCGTTCCACGCGCCGCCGGACGGCTATCGGTTCAGACGACCGATCGCCTCCTCGGCGAGTCGACGGGCATCGGAACCGGGATACCCCGAGATCACCCTGTCAAAATACTGCCGGGCTCGCTCTAAGTTCCCTCGCTCCTGTGAGATGACTCCCGCCCTATACAGCGCTCGCGGAGCGGATTCCGAGTCCGGATATCGCTCGACTACGCGATCGAAGGACCGCAACGCGTCATCCCAGCTCCCCTCCAGCGCGTACGTCTCCCCAATCTGCCGCTGGGCGTCCGCGGCCCGCGGGTCCGCGGGAAAGCTGTCGATGACCGTCTCGAAGGCCCGGCGCGCCGTGCCCGCGTTGCCGCGGCTCATCTGCTCGAGACCGATTTCGTAGAACTGACCCGCCATACTGAACGTGTCATCGCCGTCGGGCGTAGCGCCGCCGGCGTTCGACGGTGGCGCGAGACCGGCCTCGCCGACCTCACGAACGGCACGCGTGAGCTGCTGATCCAGCTGATTGAGACGGATCTGGACCTGGCTGGTGAGCTCGCTGACCTGGACCAGCTGCTCCCGTAGCTGATGCAGCTGGTTGGCCATCTCGCCACGCACGTCCAGCAACCGCTCGGTCGTGACCGCCAGCGTGTCCAGAATCTGGCGATTCTGCGCCTGCATCTCCCGGAGCGTGGCATCCTGTCGTGCCAGGTCTTCGCGCATGTCCCGGACATCCCGCTTCGTGGCACACCCCGTCGCGAGCAGGGCCAGCGCGAGCGGCGCTACGCGCCGGATGAGCCAGCTCATTGCGCCGGGTTCCGAAGTTGGTCGCCGCCGGTCAGGATGCTGAACTCGCTGCGCCGGTTCATGGCCCACGCATCCTCGTTGCTGGCACGCACCAGCGGCCGGTCCTCACCCCAGCTCACCGTCTCGAGCCGGTTCGACGCGATCCCGAAGTTCACCAGGAAGTCCCTGGCCGACTCGGCACGACGCTGCCCCAGCGCGACGTTGTACTCGATCGATCCACGCTCATCGGTATGGCCCTCGATCCGAAGGCGAACGTTCGGGTTGGCACGCAGCACCGCAACCTTCCGCATCAGCACCTGCTCCGAGTCGGACCGGATGGTGGAACGATCGTAGTCGTAATGGATCCGCTGCTCGAGGATCTCCCGCGCTGCCGCGGTCTCCGCACGGATCGCCGCCATGTCCGCCTCGGTACCCGCACGCTCCCTCGCCTCCCGCTCGGCCCGTTCAGCCGCCAGTCGCGCCTCCTCCGCCGCCCGGCGTTCGGCTTCGATCTGATCCGGCGTCGGGCCCTCCGGCTCACTTCTCCCACCACAAGCCAACGTGCTGCCCAACGTCAACGCCGCGATCGCCACGGCGACGGCCAAACGGTGCATCATCGCGTCCATCTCCTCAAGTGGATTGTGGTGGCATCCCCGCCTCGGGCTGCCCTTCTGTGCCGCAACGACCCGCTCAACGACGCGCAGCGAGCGCGGCCGCATCCTCGAGCACCGGAGACCAGTCCGGCATCCGGAAGCGGCCTCCCGTGACCAGCGGCCGGATCCGGCCCGTCACGGTGTCGATAACATACAACCCCATGCCATCTTCGCGCACCCCGCTGAAGACGACGTGTCGGCCGTCCGGTGCCCAGCTCGGATCCTCGCTACGACCCGCGCTCGTGATCTGTTGCACCGCCGCGCCTGGACGGTTCGCATCCGCTAGCATGACCTGGTTCACGCCCCGCGAGCGGCCGCTGAACACGATCTGCGATCCCGTTGGCGACCAGTCGGGTCCGAAGAAGAACGCCGGACCGCCCTGCTCGAACGGTGTCAGGAGCACGGCTTCGCCACCGCCGGCCGGCATGACGAAGATGTGTGGGTTGCCCAGCCGGTCGGACTGGAAGGCGACCCGACGGCCGTCCGGCGAGTACGTCGGGTTCATGTCGATCCGCGACCGCTGCCCGAGCCGGGACAGACAGCAATTCCGGGCCACATCATACTCGTGGATCGCCATCCCGCCGGCGTTCCACAACGCCATGGCCAGCTTCCGCCCGTCGTGTGAGTACGACGGCGTCTGGGCAGGCACGCCCCGCTCCGAGATGGTCCGAACGGCCCCCGTTACGAGATTCCGCTCCACCACCCGCCCGTGACCGGTGTGGTCCGCCTCGTTGTACGCCAGTCGCGTCCCGTCCGGCGACCAGGCGGGGGAGTAGATCCGCTCCTCCGAATGCAGGCGCCGGAGGTTCTCGCCGTCCGAGTCCACCACCAGCAACTCGTAAGTGCCATCCGCGAGCTGCCGCGACATGGCGATGCGCGTCGCCGCGACACCCCGCTCGCCGGTCGCCCAACGGACGACCTCATCCGCAGCCGCGTGCACCGCCATGCGGAAATCCCGGTCGGACATCGACGGCAGGGAGAAGTGCCGGATCTCTTTGACCGAGCCGTACACGACGTCGTGGAGGGCCAGCCGCAGGCCGTAGCCGCCGGGGCTCGCCTCGACCGACCCCGTCACCAGGTAGACGACGCCCAGCGCGTTCCACGCGGCGTAATCCCCAGACCCGGTGCGTAGCCGCTCCGGGATCGACACGAACATGTCGAACCGGTCCGAGTAGTCCAGGTCTCGCTGGACGATCCGGTGGGCCTCCTCGACGATCGCGCCCGACCCCGTGAACGGCTGCACCGCGAGACGGGGACGGAACTGCGTCTCGTAGACCAGCTTGAGCTGGACGCCACGCGGAAGGTCGTCCGGCTGCTGGGCGGTGATACCGGCCGGCGCGGCCAGTGCCACGGTCAGGAGGCCGAGCATCGCCCGTACCGGGACGGCGCCACGGCGGGGTGTCGCGGCCCGGGGGGACGCCGTCGGAGTGATCCTCGGGGTCGGGATAGAAAGCATTGCTGCGCTCTTGCGTGTGTGGTCCATGATCAGCGTGGCGGCTCGACCTCGAGCTGGACAGGAAGCGACGAGCCCACGTATCCGGCGGGGAGCGGGCCGAACTCGCCACGATTCCCGGCGGTTTCCACCGCGCCCTGTACCGCGAAGTCGAACCGGACATTCCCGGACGGCCGGGCCATCCGGATGTTACGTACCGATCCATCGGACATGATCTCGAAGTAGATCGTGCCCCGCGGATTGCTGTCGTCCGCCCACCGGAAGTATCGGTGCACCTGGATGATAACGTTGTTCAGGTACTCCGGGAACGGGAACTCCCGACCTTCCGTATCGATGTTCAACCCCTCCGCCCCAGGAGTGGGCTCGGCCGGCCGTTGGGGGGGTGGCGTTGCGGGCGGGGGCGTGGGTTGACGCTCCGTTCTCGGCCGCTCGGGCGGCGCGGGAGGTGGTGGCTCGGGCTCCGGCGGCGGAGCCTCGGGTTCGGGCTCCGGCTCGGGCTCGGGTTCCGGCTCGACCGGCATCGGGGTCGCCGGTTGCGTCGCCTCGATGGCTTCGGGTGGCTGAGCGACCAGCGTGATCCGGATCGTCTCGAATTCCACGGGCCGGGGGACGCGGGTGAATGCCACGATCGGGATGACGATAACCAGGTGCAGCCCGAGCGAAACCAGGACCGGTCGGAGGCCGGGACGCGGGCTCATGGCCGGGTCGGACGGGGCGGCGACTCGAGGACCAGGTTCACTTGCGTTACGTCGAGCTGGCGCAACAGGCCGAACAGCTCCATCACCTCTCCGTAGGCCACCCGCCGGTCACCGCGCACGAAGACCGGTGCACCGCGACGATCCTGCATGAACCGCGGAAAGAACTCCAGGAACTCCTCGCGCGACGCCATGGGCGCCTCGTCCAGGTAGATCACACCATCGTCCCCGATGCTGACGATCACACCCTCCGCCTGCGTGATCGCGCCCGCCTCCACCCGCGGCAGCTCCAGCTCGACACCACCCTGGAGAATGGGCGCCGTGATGATGAAGATCACCAGGAGCGTGAAGGCCACGTCCACGAGGCTCGTGACGTTGATGTCTGCCGTGAGAGGCAGGTTGTTGCGGGTGCGTTGCTGCCCTGGTTCCCACATCTTACCGGCTCTGCGTTCGATCGCTGGCCCGACACGGGAGCGTTAGCCAGCCAGCATACCTCAAAGCAGCCCCTCCTTGGCCAGCGTTCCTATGAACTCGGATGCGAACCCCTCCAGCTCGCCACCGAAATAGTTCAACCGACTCACGAAGTAGTTGTACCCGATGACGGCCGGAATGGCCACGGCCAGGCCGACCACGGTCGTGATGAGTGCTTCGGCGACGCCCGGGGCGACGGCGCCGATGTTGGCCGTACCGGTCGCCGTGATGCCGAGGAAGGCGTTCATGACCCCGATCACGGTGCCCATCAGGCCGAGGAGCGGCGAGACGGTTCCGATGACCGCCAGCCAGACCAGGCCCGGGGCCAGGTCGTCTCGTTCCTCCGCCTGCGCCTTCTCCAGCACCAGGCGCATCGCCTGGAGCTGCGCCTCGGACAGGCCCTGACTGTGCGCCTCCTCCGCGGTGAGAGCACCGGGCCGTAGATCGTTGTAGAAGTTCAGCCCCTGTCTGAACACCGCCGTATAGGGGGAGCTCGGCAACCGGGAGAGCGTCCGATAGGCATCGCGCAGCCGTTGCGTCTTCTCGATGGCCTGGAGGAAGCGCACGCCTTGACGGTTCAGCTTCCTGAACTGGCTCCACTTCCACGCCATGATGGCCCAGCTCGCCAGTGAGAACGCGGCGAGCACGATGAGGATGAGCTGTGTGGCGGGGGTGCCGCCGATGATCATGTCCACAGGCCCCTGCGGGGGCCGTCCCACCTGAGCGAGCAGCGTCACCGCTCCACCGTCTCCCGTTCGATATGGTCCAGGGTGTTCTTGAGTCCGTCTCGCAGCGGGGTCGCCGGGGACCATCCGGCGGCGCGCAGCTTGGAGACATCGAGCGCCGAGTGGCGTACCTCCCCCGGTCGGGCCTCCGCGTGCTCCAGCGGCACTTCTCGACCGGCCGCTCCCATCAGTTCCCGCGCGAGCTGAACGACCGACGTTTCCGCTCCCGTCCCGACGTTGTACGCCCGTGTGTCCAGCACCGTTCCCGGCGGCCCGAGATCGAGCCGGCTGGCGAGCATGTTCGCCGCCACGACGTCGCCCACGTATACGTAGTCGCGCGTCTGTTCGCCATCGCCGAAGATCGTGAGCGGTCGACCGGCGAGGATTCGCTGGCAGAAGATCGCCACGACGCCCGCCTCGCCGTGGGGGTCCTGGCGTGGTCCGTACACGTTGGAGTAGCGCAGCGCCACGTACTCCAGACCGTGGATGCGAGCGTAGTAGTAGAGGTACTGCTCGCCCGCGAGCTTGGTCACGCCGTAGGGGCTCTCCGGTACCTTGGGCGCGTTCTCCGGGGTGGGCCGCTCTGCAGGCTCGCCGTAGACGACGCCGCCACTGGATACATACACTACGCGGCTGCGGAGGCGACGCGCGTTCTCCAGCACGTTCAGCAGCCCATCGATGTTGATGCGGGCATCCTTCCGGGGGTCCGTGACGGAGACCCGCACGTCGATCTGGGCGGCATGATGGCTGACCACATCGAACTGGACCGTATCGAAGAGCCGATCGAGGGCGGGATCCCCGATCGCCATTCGCTGGAACTCCGCTTCCGCTGGAACGTTGGCCTCGCGACCGCTGGAGAGGTCGTCGACGACCCAGACCCGATCGCCGTCCGCCAGGTACGCGTCGGCCACATGACTCCCGATGAACCCCGCCCCACCCGTCACCAGCACATTTCGACTCATTGTCCCATCCACCCATCCACGCGGCGAAAAAAGACGACGGCCCACCGCCGGACTCAGCGGGGGCCGCCGTGGAATATCGGCTCAAGCCTCGGTCATGGCATCTTTCGGACCCGCCGTACCGGGAGGCCTTCCTCGAGCTGCGGCCTGGCCAGCCGGTCCACCACCACGGTGGCGGTGGCGTCCGCGACGCGGATCACCCTCAGCTCGGCGACCGTCTCGGCTGGCACCCGCTCGATGGTCGATTGGTGGGCGCCTCGATCACGCTGCCGTGCAGGGCGTGTTGGGAGGTACGCCTCGAAGACGTCGCCCACCTGCACGCCGCGCTGGCTGCCCAGGTCGATGAACCCGCGGACCAGCCGGCCGGGCAGCGCGTTGTCGTCCACCATCTCGAACAGGCGACCCTCCAGATCGGACGCCCCCGCCACCGGCTCGGCGGCCGGTACGCTGAAGTCCGGATAGAACTCGAGGGGCAGCATGACATGACCGCGTAGCACGCGACCGAACTGCTCATCGATCCTCACGCGCATGACCTCATCATCCAGGCCGACCACCCGGACCAGGGCGCGCGGGTCGATCAACCGCACATCGAGGCCGGCATCCGGCACGAGCCGGCCTACTTCGGCGACGAGGAACCGATCGCCGATCGCCGGCGCCTGCGGCGAGCCGTAGCTCACGTAGACATCGTCGTGCGGATGCGCGGATGCCATCAGGTCGTCGGTCTGCTCGATCTCCCGAAGTGAGCGGACCACCCGCCCCGCCAGGGGTAGCGCCTCGGGGCTCGACAGGAACTCGGCCCGGTAGAACTCGCCCGGCTTGACGGGCACGCGCTCGGCGAGCGGATCGATCAGGAGCGTGGGCCGGTCCGCCGCCCGGGGCGGCGGCTCGCGGTAGAAGAGCGTCCTCGCCGGCCGT
>CAYXJH010000128.1:0-8191 GCA_964465415.1 uncultured Gemmatimonadaceae bacterium | reverse complement strand
GCAAGGTTTTCGGTGAAGCCAAACCGTGCTTGCTGGAACCGATGGTGACGCTCAAGGAGGACTGACGGCCGGGTCCGGGCACCGGTCGCGCTCTGCGCAGCATGCTCCTTGCACGTCTTCAGGTCGCGAGCGCAACGCGAACATCGAGGAGCATAACATGGCAGAGCACGACCTGAATGGGAAGAAAGTGGCGATCCTGGTGGCCCACGGCTTCGAGCAGGTGGAGCTGACGGAACCTCGCAAGGCACTCCAGGATGCCGGCGCCGAGACCCATATCGTGTCGCCCGCGGACGGCACGGTGAAGGGCTGGCAGAAGGATCACTGGGGCGATGAGGTGGACGTGGATGTCCCGCTCGATTCCGCCAGCCCCGATGACTACGACGCGCTGTTGCTACCGGGCGGTCAGATGAACCCTGACAACCTGCGGGGCGACGAGCGGGCGGTCTCCTTCACCCGCGCGTTCGTCGAGGCGGGCAAGCCGGTGGCGGCCATCTGCCACGGCCCCTGGGTGCTCGTCGAGGCGGACGTCGTGCGCGGGCGACGCATGACCTCGTACCACACCATCCGCACCGACCTCCGCAACGCCGGCGCCGACTGGGTCGACGAGGAAGTGGTCGTGGACCAGGGTCTGGTGACCAGCCGGAATCCTGACGACATTCCGGCCTTCAACCGGAAGATGGTCGAGGAGATCGCCGAAGGTCGCCACTGACCCGAGGCCCGCGAGGAGAGGCCCATGATGCCGAGCCGTGATGACGCGTTGAAGCTGCTGCACGAGTGGGTCGAGAACGAGAACCTGCGCAAACACATGCTGGCGGTCGAGGCGGCGGTTCGTGGCTACGCCCGCGAGCAAGGCGCCGACGAGGAGCAGTGGGGTCTGGCCGGTCTCCTCCACGACCTGGACTGGGAGAAGTATCCGGACGAGCACCCACTGCGCGCCGTCGAAGCCCTGCGGGAGCGCGGGTATCCCGACGACGTCGTTCACGCCATCCTCGCCCACCGCAGCGATTTCACCGGCGTGGAGCCCGAGACTCCCCTGGACCGGACACTGGTCGCCTGCGATGAGCTAACGGGCCTCATCACGGCCACGGCGCTGGTCCGCCCCAATGGCATCGATGACCTGAAGCCCAAGTCCGTCCGGAAGAAGATGAAGGACCCCGCTTTTGCCCGGGGTGTGGACCGCGGAGACGTCGAGCGGGGCGCACAGCTCCTGGGGGTCGAGCTGACCGATCACATCCAGAAGGTGATCGATGCCATGCGCGAAGTGGCCGACGACCTGGGTTTGCGTCCGGCTTCAGATCGGTAGGCAGCCTCCGGACGGTCGAGGGGACGGCCTCAGCCGGTCGCCTTCAACACCCGGTCCACGTACCGGTCGATACCCGCGACGACGTCAATGACATCGCCCTTCCCCGACGCGTTGGCCACATCGCGCGCGAGCTCGAGGAGCAACGTGCGGATCCTGTCACGCGACCCGTCCTGGCCCGCGGCCTTCGTCCTCGTGGCCCCGCGGGCCTTCCCGGCGGGTGCGGCACCCTTGCGACCCCGCCCCGCGGCTCCGCGCCTGGCCGCTTTCCGCTTCGGCGCCATGGTTCGCTTGACCTGAAGCGGATACCGGGCGTTGAACTGCCGGGCCGAGAGCTTGGCGACGTCCTTGTCGAGAGCGGTAGCCTTCTGGAACAGCTCGTTATTGGAAACCTTGGGATTCTTCTTGATCTCCGCCTGCACCATATCCATGACCTTCGGATTCGCCTCGGCCATTCCAGCTCCTGGGTCGGTGTTACGTATTGTATTGTACGTGAATATGAATAATAGGGGGGAATATTGAGCCGAAAGTCAAGAGTGTCCGTCGCGCCAGGGTCTGGCGGGCAACCGCCGCCCCGAGTATAATCCCGTCATTCGACTTACCTGATGGTGCCGGAGGGAATACATGTGGGGTGTACGTCCAGTCTTCGCGGCTCTAGCGCTTCTCGCGGTTGCCGCATGTGGCGATCCGGGCCCGGACCCCGCGCGAGGCTACGTGAAGCCGCCTCTGGAGACGCCCGGCCTGGTCGTGCAGGGGGAAGATGTCAGCGAGATGACGACGCTGGGCGAGCCGATCCGACCGCGCCCCCGGGACCCCTCCGACGTCGTCCAGCCCGACTGATCGGGACGCGCCGGGCCTAGAGCAGCGGCGGCCTCGGTCGCTGGGCGCGCTGGAACAGCTCGATCTGCTCGCTTTCGGGCAGCTGCCGCGCCCGTTGCAGCGCGATGCCGGGCGGGACATGCCAGTCGACGCCGGCCACGGAGCTCACCGGGGCGGAGAGCTTGCCGTCGCGGCGGAAGAGGACGGCATTGTGCCACGTGCCGTCCGAGTCGGTCGTCGAGCGGACCCAGACCTCCTGCCGCTGGCCTTCGATGATCAGCATGCCGAGGTGTTCCTCGATCGCCGGATACGGACCATCCACTGCGTCTCTCCACCTCTCGAGAGTAGCATCAACTTCCGGATCTATGGATCAGAACCACTCTGTAGTGAGCGAGGTGTGAGGTCGGCCCGGCGTAATCCGGTTTGAACCGGCGCTCGCGAGCGGTATTGCAAGACGCAGACCGGCCCGCCCGGGCAGGGGTAGCCAGGGTTGCGCCCGAGGGCGGGCGTGGCCACTATACGGCCCCGCAGCCCTGTCCACCTTTGCACCCGGTCCGACGTGGCACGACGCGAAGATCTCCGGACCATCCTCCTCCTCGGCTCCGGACCCATCGTGATCGGGCAGGGATGCGAGTTCGACTACTCCGGAACGCAGGCGGTGCGTGCGCTGCGGGAAGAGGGGTACCGGGTCGTCCTGGTGAACAGCAATCCGGCGACGATCATGACCGACCCGGACCTGGCGGACCGCACGTATATCGAGCCCATCACAGCGGAGTGGGTCGAGCGGATCATCGAAAAGGAGCGGCCCGAAGCGCTCCTGCCGACCATGGGCGGCCAGACGGCGCTGAACGTGGCCCTCGAGCTCCACGACCAGGGCGTCCTGGAGCGGTGGGGCGTCGAGCTGATCGGTGCCGACGCCCGCGCGATCCGGATGGCGGAGGATCGGGAGGAGTTCGCCGCCGCGATGGCGCGGATCGGGCTGGCCGTGCCGACCGGCGGGTTCGCTCGCACCCTGGATGAGGCCCTGGCGATCGTCGAGGACACCGGGTATCCGGCCATCATCCGGCCCTCGTTCACGCTGGGCGGCTCCGGTGGCGGGATCGCGTACAACCTGGAGGAGTTCCGGGCTGCGGTGCAGCGAGGCCTGGACCTTTCCCCCGCCACCGAAGTCCTGATCGACCGCTCGGTGATCGGCTGGAAGGAATACGAGCTGGAGATGATGCGCGACGGCGCGGACAACGTCGTCGTAGTGTGCTCCATCGAGAACATGGACCCCATGGGCGTCCACACCGGCGACTCCATAACCGTCGCGCCCGCCCAGACGCTGTCGGACGTGGAATATCAGCGGATGCGGGACGCGGCGATCCGGATCATCCGGGAGATCGGGGTCGAAGCGGGCGGTTGCAACATCCAGTTCGCCGTGAGCCCGACGGACGGCGAGCTGCTCGTCATCGAGATGAACCCCCGCGTATCCCGATCTTCCGCACTGGCTTCCAAGGCCACCGGCTTCCCTATCGCCCGGATCAGCGCCAAGCTGGCCGTTGGCTACCGACTGGACGAGCTGCCCAACGACATCACGAAGCAGACACCGGCGTCCTTCGAGCCGGTGCTGGACTACGTGGTGGTGAAGTTCCCGCGCTTCGCCTTCGAGAAGTTCCCGGCCGCCGACCCCACGCTCGGCGTGCAGATGAAGGCCGTGGGCGAGACCATGGCCATCGGCCGGACATTCAAGCAGGCCTGGCAGAAGGGGCTTCGCGGGCTGGAGATCGGCCGTGACGGATGGACCGTGGGCGATCGTCCCGTGGACGACCGCCTGGCGGACGACCAGCTCGACACGCTACGCGCGGCGCTCCGCCGGCCCACGGCCGAGCGGCCGTTCCAGCTCAAGCGGGCGCTCCTCGCCGGGTTCACCCTGGCCGAGATCCATGAGCTGACCGCAATCGACGTCTGGTTCCTGGCTCAGCTCGCTGAGCTCGTTGAGGCGGAGCGTTGGTTCTCGGCCGGGGCCGGCCTGGAGGAGGTCGGTCCAGACGACCTGCGTCACATGAAGCGGCTCGGGTTCTCCGATCGTCAGCTGGCTCACCTCCGCGGCGTTGGCGAGCGAGACGTGCGGGAGCTGCGCTGGGAGCTGGACGTCCGGCCCACCTACCAGATGGTGGACACGTGCGCCGGCGAGTTCCCCGCGGCAACACCCTACCTGTACTCGGCGTACGAGTCCGAATCTGAAGCTCCGCCCGGCGATGCCCGCAAGGTCATGATCCTCGGCAGCGGTCCCAACCGGATCGGGCAGGGGATCGAGTTCGACTACTGCTGCGTGCAGGCGGCGCTCGCGCTCCGCCAGGATGGCTTCGAGACCATCATGGTAAACTCGAATCCCGAAACGGTCTCCACCGATTTCGACATCTCGGACCGACTGTACTTCGAGCCGCTCACCCTCGAGGACGTGCTGGAGATCGTGGCCAGGGAGCAGCCGGAGGGCGTGATCGTCCAGCTGGGCGGCCAGACACCCCTCAGCCTGGCCGCGCCGCTGGCCGAGCTGGGCGTGCCCATCTTCGGCACGAGCGTCGACGCCATCGATCGGGCCGAGGACCGGGACCGGTTCGCCGAGCTGTGCCGCTCCATCGGCGCCGCGGTCCCGCCCAACGGCATCGCCACCAGTGTGGACCAGGCGGTCAGCGTGGCCGATAGCGTGGGCTACCCGGTGCTGGTCAGGCCGTCGTACGTGCTGGGCGGTCGGGCCATGGAGATCGTATACGACGAGGCATCGCTCCGGTCCTATTTCGAGCGCGCCGTCCGGGCGAGTCCCGACCACCCGATCCTCATCGACCGCTTTCTGGAGGACGCGTTCGAGGCGGACGTGGACGCCATCTGTGACGGGACAGACGCGGTCATCGCCGGCGTGATGCAGCACATCGAGGACGCCGGCGTTCATTCCGGCGACTCGGCCTGCGTCCTCCCGCCCTACCTCCTCAAGGATGAGGAGGTGGATGAGATGCGGCGGATGACGCGTCGGTTCGCCGCCGAGCTCGGCGTGGTCGGCCTGATCAACGTCCAGTTCGCTGTACGCGACGGCGTCGTCTACGTGCTCGAGGTGAACCCCCGGGCCTCCCGCACCATCCCGTTCGTCGCCAAGGCCACGGGCATCCCCTTCGCCCGGGCGGCATCGCGCGTCATGGCGGGCAAATCCCTGGCCGATGTCGGGCTGGACCCGGCTTCCGACCCGATCCCGGTGGCCGTGGCCGTCAAGGAGGCCGTCTTCCCGTTCGACAAGTTCAACGTGGACGTGATCCTGGGCCCCGAGATGCGCTCCACGGGCGAGGTGATGGGTCTGGATGAGTCCTTCGGGATGGCCTTCGCCAAGTCCCAGATCGCCGCAGGTGCGTCGCTCCCCACGGCGGGAACCGTCGTCGTGACGGTCAACGATCACGACAAGGCGACCGTCACGCCCATCGTGCGCCGCTTCCACGAATTGGGTTTCGCGATCAAAGCCACCAGCGGAACCGCTCGCTACCTGCGCGCCCGGGGCGTCCCGGCCGACCCGATCTTCAAGGTGGGCGAGGGTCGGCCGAACATCGCGGATGGGATCATCAGCGGCGATGTGCAGCTCCTGATCAACACGCCGCTGGGCAAGAAGTCCCAGTACGACGACTACGCCATGCGACGCAGCGCCATCGCCTACAGGATCCCCTACTGTACGACCATGTCCGCCGCGTCCGCAGCCGCGGATGCCGTGATCGCGCTGACCCGCCGCCAGCGCACGGTGACCAGCCTCCAGGAACGGTTCCAGCCGCAGCCGGCCACGGCGTGACCCGAGCCGACACCTGCCTTGAAATGTGTACCACATGTAAACATGTTGTCCACATGAAAATGATCCAGATACGGAACGTGCCCGATGCCTTGCACCGGGACCTGAAGGCGCGGGCCGCTCGGTCGGGCATGTCGCTTTCCGATTACCTGCTGGACACGATCCGGCGGGCGGCGGAGCGGCCGGAGATGGACGAGTTGCTGCGCAGGGTCAGGGAGCGGTCGCCGGTCTACCCGTCGGAGTCACCGGCGGACGCGGTGCGGGTGGAGCGGGACTCGCGTTGATCGTGGTGGACGCGTCGGCGCTCCTGGACGTCCTGCTCCAGACCCAGGCGGCGGCGGAGGTGGAGGCGCGTCTGTTCACCGGTGAGACGTTGCACGCGCCGCACCTGCTGGACCTGGAGGTGGCGCAGGTGCTGCGTCGTTACGAGCGTGTCGGCGAGCTCAAGGCTCGTCGGGGCGGGGAAGCGCTCGAGGACCTGGCTTCGATCCGGATTGAGCGCTACCCGCACCACCTCTTCCTGCCCCGGGTCTGGGCTCTGCGGTCGAACGTGACAGCGTACGACGCCTGCTACCTGGCCCTGGCTGAAGCGCTGCAGGCGCCGCTGGTGACCCGGGACCGGCGGCTGAGTGGGGTGCCCGGTCACGCTGCGCGGGTCGAGGTGATCGGCCCGGGCTGAACGCCCTCCGGTCACCGCGAGGAACCGACGCTACGGATTCAGCCTCGAGAGCGCCGCTTCCGCCGCCGCGAGAAGCGCCTCGGCACCCACCGGCGCGCCGGTGGCCTCCCGCATCCAGAGGTCCGGGACCACGTCACCGGTCACCGCCATGCGTTCGAACTCGGGGCCTACGCTGCCGGCGTGCTCCATCTGCTGGCGGATCTGAAGCGCGATCATATGGCCGAGCGGGTAGTCGGCCAGATAGAGCGGGTAGCTGATCATGTGGGAGTAGATCCCCAACAGCGGCGAGTCTTGCTGCCCGAACACCGGGGCGTAGTACCGGTTCCACACACTTTGTGCGATCTGTACGGTTGCGTCCCGGAGCTCGGCGGGCGTGGCGTCGGGGTGGTCGTACATCCAGTGCCAGACGGCCACGTCCACGAGCGAAACGCCCGCGATTTCGAAGGTGTTCCAGAACGTGGCCAGTACGTTGAGCGCGTCACCCTCCTCGTCGCGCTCGCCCAGGCCCAGAAGCTCCAGATCCCGGGCCTGGAACACGAACGCCAGCGCCTCCGTGAACGCGTTGTTCGGCACGCCCGAGAGCACTGTGTGGTCGATCCGATTCAGCGAGAGGACCTGCTCCACGTTGTGACCGAGCTCGTGGATGGCGATGTTGTAGCCCTTGTAGTCCATGCCCCCGGCTTCGACCCTGGTGCGCAGAAACGCCGGGTCGCCCCGCCGTCCGCCCCCCCACGCGTGGCCGGCGCCCCGGGACGGATGGACCTCGATGTGGTCGGCCAGCCAGCGGGCGGTCTCGGGCGCGAAGTCCAGCGCCTCCAGTATGCGCGGGATATCGGCGTGGAATGCCTCGGCCGAGGGGTACCGCTCGGCCACGATCCGATCCAGCTCGTCCTGGGTGTACGCCCCGCGGGCGAGGAAGCCGTCGTACCAGATGTCGAACGGCTCCAGCGGCCGGCCCAGTCGGCTCTCGATGAGCCGGGCGGTGCGCGCGACCAGGGGCGACGTCAACACGGTTTCGAAGATGGCTCGAACGCGCTCTTCCGGGATCTCTCTCCCCTCGTCGAATGCCCTCGCGATGGCCGTGGGCGCGTTGGGCGAATGCGGATCCGCGAGCCGGGCGGCGTGATAGTTGGCCAGGAGCTTCTGATAGCGGACGTCCGCCTCCCGCTCTCCCGACGGCGCCGCGGGGAGCGTCGGGAAGCGCGTGGTGTCATAATCGATCGCGGCCGTGGCGGTGACCTGGTTCGTGATCGGGTCCCAGTCCACGCGCGGGTCATCGATGACGGCGGCCGGAATACTCTGGTCGACGATTCGTTCCATGACCCGCTGGATCATTCGCTGCCGCTCCAGCGCGTCCGATCGTGGGTACGACGCCTTGATCTCGTCCCGCAGGTTCCAGTGTGATATGAGGCGCATCCCTTCCGGGAACAGGCGCTCCCCGTTACCCCCGACCAGGTGGTGCATCCAGATGTTGTACCCGGAGATGTAGGCATCCGCGTCCGACCCGGCCTGCGAGATCGCCTGGCTCACCTCGGCCGGCAATGGGCGGCCGAACCGCTGCGCCAGCCGCGCCTCCGCCCACTCCCGC
>CAYXJH010000127.1:0-8247 GCA_964465415.1 uncultured Gemmatimonadaceae bacterium | reverse complement strand
CGACGCACGAACGCTGGGAAGCCGATTACGCCACGCGCCTCCGCGGCGAGTAGGCGGGGCCGCTACCCGACGGGTCGCGGCCCGGGCTGGATGTTCTGGTTCAGACGGAACAGGTTGTCCGGATCGTAGCGCGTCTTGACCTGCCGCAGGCGAGCCCATGTCCGGCCGGGGTACGCTTCTCGTACGCGTCCCTCGCCTTCTGCCCCGAGGAAGCCCACGTACGCCCCGGGCTCACCCTGCCGGAGCTCTGCCGCCAGGTCCGTGGCCCAGACCGCGTGCTCCGGCGCCTGTTCGAGGAGCTCGTAGGCCGCGGCGACGCTGACCATGAAGCGCCGATCCCGGTGGGCGAATGCCGTAGCGTCCGCCGGCACGCGGGCCACCGCGCCGCCCATCGCCCGGAACTGCACCACCCGCATGGGCGCGGTGGCCGCCTGGAGGCGCTCGAGGATCCGCTCCGCCGCCACGCGATCCACCCGGTCCATGAAGAACGACCGGACCACAATGGCGGCGGGGTGCGGCCCTTCCGGGCCCTCGTAGATCGCCGGATACGGCATGCGCTGGACCCCGTCGAGGATCGGGGCCGCCAGGCCACGGATCCGGGCCATGGCTCGCTCCCCCGCCTCCGCGTCGCCCGTATGGGCCAGCATGGCCATGACCACGGGCTTGCCATGGTGCTCCGCCGGGATCATGGGCATGGGCGGCGCCGTCATCACGTTGACGACCGACGAAAGGTCCTCCTCGGCTTCAACGACCTGCTCCAGCAGCGAAACGACCAGATCCGGGGTCGCGGGCAGCATCATGAGCCCACCCACGATCGTGGCCACCTCGTGCAGGCGGAACCGCAGTCGTGTCACGACGCCGAAGTTGCCGCCGCCGCCCCGGATGGCCCAGAAGAGGTCCGGATTCGACTCGGCGTCCGTCCGGACCATGCGGCCGTCCGCCAGCACCAGCTCCGCGCCGAGGAGGCTGTCGATCGTCAGGCCGAGCTTGCGGTGGAGGAACCCGATGCCGCCGGCCAGGGTGATGCCGCCGAGGCCCACCGTCGGCGCATCGCCGAAGCCGGTGGCGAGGCCGTGCTCCCCCGTGGCCTTCGTGTACGCTCCCGTCGTGAGGCCCGCGCCCGCCCACGCGGAACGGCCTTCCACGTCTAGATCCAGCGACGCCATGCCCGAGACGTCCAGCACGAGCCCCCCGTCCGACACGCCATGGCCGGCCACGCTATGCCCGCCGCTGCGCACCGCCAGCTCGAGCCCTGTCTCCCGCGCGGTGGAGAGCACCGCAGCCACGTCACGAGCGTCCGCCACCTGCACCAACGCCGCCGGCCGCCGGTCGTAGCCCGAGTAGAACACCTGGCGCGACGCGTGGTACTCTGCTTGGTCGGGACCGATGATACGGCCGCGTACCGTCTCGCGCAGTCGTGCCACCGCCTCGTCCGCGACGCGCGTTCTCATGCTCCGTGGCATTCCGTCTCCTGTTCGTGGACGCGTCAATGGACAGGCGGCATACCGGGTGGCGCGCCGGGCGGCGGGAAAGCGTTGCCCTGGGCGGGCTCGCCGGAGGCACGGACCACCTTGAGCGGGATCTCCTTCTTGAGGTCGTTGTCGACCCAGATGACGACGGAATGGCCGCCGTCCTTCTTGAGCGGGAGATTGCCCAGGGAGATGATGTGGTTCAGGGGGGCGACCTCGCCGGCCTCCCCGCCCACGGGCGTGAAGCTGCCGTTGATGTCGAAGACGGTTTCGCCGTCGGGGTCGCGGAGCTGGATCTGGATGGTGTGCTCCCGGCCCATCTCGGCGAAGTGCGCGTCCAGGCGGATCACCACCTGCATGGGCGGGAACTGCCCGGGCAGCTGGCGCGCGAAAATGCGATCGAAGATGCCCATGATGTTGAGCTTCCCCTCCCGGCTGACATTGGCGTAGTCGGCCAGGACCGCCAGGCTCACGTCCATGGGCACTGCGCGCGATGGAGGGACGGGTCGGTCATGCGGTGGCGCGTCGCTCGGCAGGCTCTTCGCTCTCGCGCATCCGGGCGGCGGCCAGCTCCACGGCCTCGAAGATCTTGGTGTAACCCGTGCAGCGGCACAGGTTGCCGGAGAGCGCCTCCTTCACGTCCTGGCGGCTGGGCTGGGTGGTCCGGGCCAGGAGGGCCGCGGCGGACATCAGGACGCCCGGCGTGCAGAACCCGCATTGGGCGGCGCCGCACTCGCCGAACGCGTCCTGGAGCGGGTGGGCACCGTCGGCGGTAGCCAATCCCTCGACCGTCGTGACGTTCCGGTCCTCCGCCTCCAGGACGGGCGTGATGCAGGAAAGGGTGGGCTCGCCGTCCAGGAGCACGGTGCACGCCCCGCAGTCCCCCTTGTCGCAGCCCTGCTTGGAGCCGGTCAGACCGAGCCCGTAGCGGAGCCCCTCGAGCAGGGTCCAGTGGCTCGGCACCCCCAGCTCGCGGCGATCGCCGTTGACGGTAAGACGGGTCAGCTGCCACATCTATTAAGGGTACTGCAGGAAGGCACGAAGGCACAACTGCAGCCGGGCAAGGTCGCGAGGGTTGCGCATGGGCATCGACCTGAGCGGTTCGGTCGCGTCGCCCCGAGAGGCGAGGCACGTTCGTCGTCTCTGGATCCTGCCGCCCCTGCTCCTGGGCGCGGCCGTGCTCATTTCCGTGCTGGCGTATCCACACCTGCCGCAGGAGATGCCGACTCACTGGGGGGTAAGCGGCCAGCCCACGAACCTGATGCCCCGGCGCTTTGCGGTTTCGGTGATCCCGGGGATCATGGTCTGGATCGGATTCATCACCGGCCTGATCCTGTGGAGCGCGAGTCAGGCCCGGGATGGGAGGGATCTTCCCGCCTGGCTCTCACCGGTGCTGACGAGCGGAACGCTGGCTTTCCTGTTGCTGATCCACGCCGTCGTGATCGCCGCGGCCCTGGGTTGGGGCGTCGACATTCCGCTGGCGACCAGCCTGGCCGCGGGCCTCCTGTTCGTCGCACTGGGGTTGATCACGCCAAGGGTCCCGCCCAACCCCGTCTTTGGCATTCGCACGTCACGCACCCTGGCCTGTCCGGATGCGTGGGAAAGAGCGAACCGGGTGGGCGGACGCTGGATGCTGGGGGCCGGCGTGGTCACCATGCTGGCGGCCGCGCTGCCCGGAGCCTGGCCGATCGCGATCATGGCACTCGCACTGGTCGTCGCATGTATTGCGGGCGTGATGGCTTCCCGCTCCACGGGCGACCCGGCTCAGCCTCGTTCCGCCGGCTGAAGGATGCCGAACATCACGCCCGCCGGATCCTCGCAGTACGCATGGAGCCCGACCTCCGGGATCTCTTGCGGCCCCGACACCTTCTTTCCGCCGGCTTCCTCGACCTTGCGGATCGTTTCCTCCAGCGACGCAACCTCGATCGTGTTGATCACCGGCTGCTGGAAGTGACGGTGCATGAGGCCACCGTCGATGCCCGGCGTGCCCGCCGGGCCCGTCGTGACCATCCAGTACGTCTGTGGCCCCTCCCACTTGGCCACCTCCCAGCCGAATACGCTGCCGTAGAACTCCACCGCGCGCTCGGGGTCGTCCACCAGGATCTCGAAATGTAGGGGGCGGGGCATGGCGGGTCCTCCGGGTCAGGGTGGAAGTCGAGCTTCGTTTGTATTCTGTCGATTCCGCGGGCATACGGCCAGCGTAGCCGTCGTTCGAGGCTTCCCCCTGCGGGCTACGCCGTCGACGCCGCGCAGGGCCGAGCTTCGCCCCTCACGCCGACGGATCGCCGATCACCCCGAGGAACAGGATCGTCCCGGAGAACCGCTCCCGGATCGCGAAGAGGAACGGCCGGTCGAAGGAGATGCTCGGTGGCGCGGACGTGGGGCCCATGCCGATCGCCGTCACGGCAGCGGCCTCGGTCCCCTCCTCATCGACACGGAGGAAGGTCTTCTGGAACGCTTCGGTGATCATGAGGTCCCGGTCGCCGGTCATCCGGCTGAAGTCGGCGAGCCGCTCGTCGAACGCGTCGGTCATGCCCAGGGCGCGGAGCGGGGCGATGAGGGAGTCGCCCCATTCGATCTGGAACCTGGGGAAGCGGACGAGTATGCCCGGGCGATCGGTGTCCTCGGTCCGGGCCTGCTCATCGAAGGTGGCGATCCAGTCCGCCCACGCGGCCGCGTCCAGTCCGGCGACGAACTCGCGGATCGGTTGACCGGCCGGCGGCAGGATGGCCACGGCGGCGAAGGCGTCCCGGGCATAGGGCAGCTCGACGCCCGTGGCCGACTGCTCGCCCTGCCCCAGCCGCACCCGGTAGCCGACCTCTCCCGCCATCATGTCCACCTGCCGGATGCTGCCATCGGCGAGGGTGAAGGGGGCGGGTTCGGTGCGGCTCTTCCGGAACGGGCTCCGCCAGTCGCCCTTGAAATAGATCGCGTTGATGAGGTACATGAGGACGTCCTGCGGGATCGACTGGAGCATGGGGTCGATCCGGCCGTTCGTCGCCGAGGCCACCCACCGGTTGATCTCGTCCTTGATGCCGGGATCGTCGAAGTCCACGGTGCGGACTTCCGCGGCGAAGTCGGCACGCACGCGGTCCAGGAAGTCGGGCAGCAGGGGGACCCGGTGGTCGGCCCAGATCCCGTTGGCGATCCCGAACCGGACCCTGGAGTCCAGCCCCAGCAGTAGCGTGGTCAGGTCACGGTACGCCCGGTTGATCTCCGCCTCTTCCAGCCCGGCGAATCCCAGTACGTCCCGCATCTGCGACCACGTCTCGCCGTCCGCGCCGTTCATCGTCATGCCCAGCGCCATGGACGCGCTGAGCGGGGAGATGAAGGTGTTGCTCGAGTCGCTCGCCTCCACCAGCTCCCGCAGCAGGTCGAACGCGAACGTGTTCGAGCCACCGATCACCCGCAGCTCGGCCACGCTCAGGTCCCGCGGCAGCTCGGTGATGGGGCCGAGGGGCTCCTCGGCGCAGCCTGTGAGGGTCAGCACCGCGGCAGCGGCGGTGAACCGGTTCAGTGTCGATCGGGCGTTTCGCATCATTATCGAGTCCGAAGTGAGTGAGTCCGATGTGAGTGGCGTTTGCGCGTCAGGCGGTCGGATCCCCGATCACGCCCATGAAAAGGACCGTCCCGGACAGCCGCTCCCGTATCGCAAACAGGAACGGCCGGTCGAACACGAACGCGGGCGTGCCGCACCCGGCGCAAATGATAAAGATCTCCGCGAACGTGGCCGCCGCCGCCTCCGTTCCCCGCTCGTCCACCTTCAGGAAGCTCTTCTGCTGGACGCGGGAAAGGTAAACCTTTCCGGGCAGGCCCAGCGGCGTCAGGCGGCTGAAGTCGGCCGGCGTGTCCACGTTGAACGCCGCCCGGATCCCGAGCGCCTGGAGGTCCTGGTTCAGCGTCCGCTCGTAGTCCAGCTCGATCCGCGGAAACATCACACCCGTCGCCCGGGGCTCGGCCTGGTCGATGCCCGCCATCCATTCCGCCCACCGCGAGCCATCCAGGTCGGCGACGAGATCCGCCACGGTCCGCCCCGCGGCCGGCAGCGCTGCGATCGCCGTGAACGCGCCACCACCGTACGGGAGCTCGACCACCGACGCGGTGTTGTCCATGAAGAACCGCAGATCCGTCTCCATGGCCATCATGTCCGCCTGCACCACCCCTCCGTCGGCACGGGTGAACGGCCGCGGACGCGTCTCGTCCTCGTCGAAGCGGTAGGTCCAGTCGCCGTTGAAGTACACGGCGTTGATCAGGTACGTGATGGCGTCCGGCGGGATCTCGTCGATCAGCTCCCGGATCCGCCCGTTCGTGAGGTCCTCCACCCACCCGTTCATGACCTCCACCGACGCCGGATCCTCGAAGTCCAGGGACTCGACGTGGGCGTCGAAGAACGTCCGGGTCCGATCCAGGAAATCCTCGTGGAACGGCAGCCCCTGCCGTGCCCAGACCGAGTTGCCGATCCCGAACTCGACCTTCGGGTCCAGGCCCCGGAGCAGCTCGATCAGGTCGCGGTAAGCCTCGTTGATCGCCGGCTCCCCCAGACCCGCGAAACCCAACCCATCCCGGAGCTGTGACCACGTCTCCCCAGCCGTGCCGTTCATGACCATGCCCAGCGTCATGGACGCCGATAGCGGTGAAAGAAAGACGTTCGGATGATCGGGATCGTCCAACTCCACCTGACGCATCAGGTCGAAGGCGAAGGTGTTCCCGGCCGAGATCAACGCCCGCTCATCTCCCGTCAGCACCCTCGGCAACGTGAGCTCGGGGGCTCCGCCCCGCGGCCCGGTGAGTGACTCGCAGGCAGACACCGCGATCAGCGCGATGACCAGCACCGGAACTCCCGTATGGATACGCATCGGACGTAGCTCCGTCAGGGTTGCTTGGTCCCTCGAATGGAAGGACGTCCGAACCGGGTCGTTTCTGTCAGCGCCCGTCTTCCTCTTGACAGTCTAAAGATACAACCGCATCCTCCTGTAGTCTAACCAGAGGAGGCCGGATGGGTGAGCCCGTCGAGCTGGTGCCGGGGACGCTGGAGCTGATGGTCATCAAGACGCTGTCGTTGGAGCCGATGCACGGCTGGGGGATCGCGCAGCGGCTTTCGCAGATGTCGAGCGGGGCGTTCGAGGTGAACCAGGGCTCGTTGTATCCGGCGCTTCAACGGCTGCGGCGCCGGGGCTGGGTGAAGGCGGAATGGCGGGTGACATCGAACAACCGACGCGGGCGGTACTACGTGCTCACGCCGTCGGGCGCGCGCCAGCTTCCGGAGCTGCGAGCGGAGTGGGAGCGAGCGTCGGGGGCGGTCAACCAGGTGCTCGGCTGGCAGGGAGCGTTGTGAGGGTGTGGTCGGAGGTGTGGGAGCGGCTACGATCCCTGGTCCGGCGCGGCCTTGAGGACCGTGAGCTGGAAGAAGAGCTGCGATTTCATCTGGCGTGTGACGTGGACGCGCGGGTCAGAGCGGGGGCCACGGAGGCGGAGGCGCGTCGTGAGGCGCTGGCGGCGTTCGGCCCGGTGAGGCGGGCGGCGGAATCGACGCGGGACGCCCGGGGCGTGCGACCTCTGGAGGACGTGGGACGGGACCTGCGGTACGGACTCCGGTCACTGCTTCGCGCCCCCGCGTTCTCGGCGGTCGTGGTGCTGGCGCTGGGGCTGGGGATCGGGACGGCGACGGCGATGTACAGCCTGCTGGACGGGATCCTCGTGCGCCCGCTTCCGTACCCCGAGGCGGACCGTCTGTATTCGGTGTTCGAGGCGCAGGAGCTCGGAATACGTCCCCTGTCGTACCCGGACTTCGTGGACTGGCGGGCGGGGGCGGCGGATGCGATCACGCTGACGTTCGCCCGCGGCGAGGACGTGACGGTGCGGGGCGACGAGGGTGCCCAGCGGCTGACCGGCGCCTTCGTCACCGGCGATTTCTTCCGGGTCACGGGCACGCCCCCACTGCTGGGCCGGACGTTCGGTGGTGGCGAGACTGCCGGCGGCGAGCGGGTGGTGGTCCTGTCCCACGGGCTGTGGCTGGACCGGTTCGATGGCTCGCCGGACGTCCTGGGGGAGGTGCTGGAGACGCCCTCGGGCAGCTTGACGGTGGTCGGCGTGATGCCGCGGGGCTTCGCCGCGCCACAGTGGGCGGAGCTGTGGCTGCCGCTGGAAGCGCTTCCGCCGGGCGGGCGTTATTTCCTGGAGCGCCGGGACCTGCGCGTGGACAGCTCGGTCCTGGGACGCCTGACGCCGGGCGTGACGGAGGCCGGAGCGACCGCGGCGCTGTCGGCCGTCGCGGCGCGGGTCGCGGCGTCGCACCGCGGCGTCGATGACCCGTGGGGCTCCGCCTCGCTTCAGTCGGTACGGGAATCGGTCCTCGGGGATAGTCGGTCGCGCCTGTTCATGCTGGCCGGCGCCGTGGCGCTCCTTCTCCTGGTCGCCTGCGTGAACGTGACCAACCTGTACCTGGCGCGCGCTACGGCCCGGACGCGGGAGATGGGCGTCCGTACCGCGCTGGGGGCCAGTCGTGGCCGGATCATGCGTCAGCTTCTGGTGGAGAGCGGGGTGCTCTCCGCGGCCGGCGGGGTCCTCGGAGTGGCGCTGGCGGTGGCGAGCGTGCGTCTGGCGCAAGCGCGGGCGCCGGATCTGCTGCCACGACTCGGGGAGGTCTCGGTCAACGGCCGTGTGTTGTTGGTTGCGCTGCTCCTGGTGCTGGGAACATCGCTGGTGGTCGGGCTGGCGCCCGTGATGCGCCTGGGCGGGCGCGGCCTCACCACGGCCTTGCGGACCGGGGCTCCGTCCA
>CAYXJH010000126.1:0-8387 GCA_964465415.1 uncultured Gemmatimonadaceae bacterium | reverse complement strand
CGACCGGGCGGAAACGGCCGCGCAGCTCGCCGCCGAAGCGGCGGCGGGGTCGAACGGCATCATCGGCCGGGCGCGAGCGCCTGGCCGCCTGTTCGACGAGCTCGACCTGATCCGTCGACGGACCGCCGTGAACGCGGTGGCGGTGGTAGACGATACGGGGCGGCCGGTCGCTTGGGCCGGGGATCATCGGGGCCAGTTGCCGCGGGCCGTGGTGGAGCAGTCGTCGGGCGTGCTCTATCCGGGTGGGACGCTGTTCTCCTATCTCTACGTGGTGGAGCCGGTGGGCGACGGGTTGCGTGCGGTGAGCGCGATCCTGGTTCAGGCCGGCCCGCCCATTCGCGGTCGAACCGGAGCGGTAGGCGAGCGGTTCGAGGCCGTGACAGGAGAACGACCCCGCTTCGGACCGGGTCCGGCTCCTGGGGCCGCCTGGACGTTGGAGGTGGACGCCGCACCCGTGCTTCATGCGCGCTGGCCGGCCCTGAGCCACGCCGAATGGCGGAGCGACGTTTCGAGGACCGGGCGCCGCGCCATATTCGGGCTGGTCCTCCTGTCGATGGCGTTCCTCTGGGTGGCCTGGCTACGGGCGCTGGAGGACCGGACCGGCCCTGCGGCGCTGGTTCCCATGGCGGCGCTGAGCATCACCCTCATGGTAGCGCCGCTGCGGCGCATCCTCGGGGTCGAGAGGCTGTTCTCGCCGGGGTTTTTCCTGCTACCGGTGCCGGGCGACCTCCTGATCGAAGGTGTCCTGGTGGTGCTGCTCCCCCTTGCCGCGCTCGTCTCCACGTACCGCCCGTCCCCGGCCCGTCCGTCCGAGCTCTGGCTCCGCCTGGCGGTGGGGGCGGCCCTGGCGGGGGGTGGTTTCGCCGTCGGGGCCGGGCTGATGGCGGCCGGGGCGGGGCACCCCATGCTAACGTCCGGTGGGGCGTTGTGGTATGTCCTCATGCCCACAACCGTGGTGTTGCTGACCACCCTGGCGGCTCCACTGATTCCCCGAAGCGCGCGGCCGGACGAGGGGCGGCGGCCGATCCTGTACCTGGCTTCTGCGGTGGCCCTGTCCGTGGCGTTCGGTTTGGCGCTGGCCGGCTCGTGGCGTCCGGACGGACCGTCCCCTACGCCGTTGCTGCTGGCCTGGAGCCTCCCGTTCGTGCTCGCCGGGCGAGCGGTGGCCGGCTACGAGGGTCGCGGGGACCGCCTCATGCGCTGGGTAGCGACGGGGTGGATCGCGTCGACCGCGGTAATCCCGCACCTCTGGATCTCGAGCCAAGCGACCAAGCTGTCCGCTGCCGAGACGGAGGTCGCCGCGTTCGGGGCCCGGACCGATCCGTTCCTGACGTACCTCCTGGTGCGTTTCGATCAGGAGCTCGATCGAGCCGCGGCGCGGGGTGAACAGGGCGGGGACCTGCTCTACGAGGCGTGGGTCGCGAGCGGTCTGGCGGGCGAGCCGTACCCGTTGGAGATATCGCTGTGGGATGGAGACCTCCGTCGGATCGCGCACCTCCCGCTGGGTGTCCGCCTGGAGCCCGGGAGTCCGGCCGACCAGGAGCTGAGGGAGATCCTGCGCGGAACCGTGCTGCGCGACGAGCCCGAGAACATCCCGGCCACCGGTGGGGGCGTGGGCCGGTTCCTCACGGCGCCGCTGGCGGTTGGAGGCGCGGTCTCGGTGGCCGTGGCACCTCGAGCCAGCCTGCGGCCCGCCTCTCCCCTCACCCTGCTCATGGAAGGGCGGGTCACGGACCGGGTCCACCTGGAGCTGCTGCCCACGGACGGCGTGCTCATGCACGAGGACGCGGCGTGGCGAAAGACGGACCACGGGTGGCGCAAGGAGATGACCTTGCGGGAGGGACGGGACGTCTATCATGCCCACCTCGAGCTCCGCACCCCGCCGGCAGGAGTCCGCGTGGCCCGGGCCGTACTTCTGACGGTTGTCTCCCTGGCCATCCTTTCCCTGCTCTGGCTCGCCGGGCGAATGGCGCGCGGCGACCCCCCCATGCCCCCGGGTGGATGGGTCGGATTGATGGGCGGCTTCCGGGCCCGACTCACGGTCGCCCTGTTCGCTTTCTTCCTGCTCCCGACGGCGGTCTTCGGCTGGGCGGCCTACCGTGCGCTCGCCGAGGAAGTGACGCGCGCGGCGCAGCAGGTTGCGGAGCGAGGGGTGGTCCACGCGGCGGCGGTCCTGCCGGAGACCGGGCTCGGGGAGACGGCTCGGCGGGCGGGCGAGGACCTGCTGTACTACGAAAGGGGGACGCTGCGGGCCGCGTCCATGCCGGAGGCCCAGGAGCTCGGTCTCTACAGCGCCTGGATGCCGGCCGACGTGTATCGTCGGATCCGCATGGGGGAAGCGCTGGGCGGATCCGAGATGGGCGAGCTGGCCGGCCGCTCGTACATGGTGTCCTATCGCCGGCTCCAGGACCCGGAAGACATCGTGGGCGTGCCCGTCTGGCTGGCGGCGCGCGACGTTGCCGTTCGGCAACGCGAGTTCGCCCACCTCGTGCTGTTCGGAACGGTGCTCGGGGGGATCCTGTCCCTGGCCCTTTCGGTCCTGGTGGGCCGGACCCTGTCGCGGCCGATCGCGGAACTCCGGCGCGCCGCCGCGGCGGTGGGCCGGGGCCACCTGCGGGTGCGCCTACCCGAGAAGCGTGCCGGGGAGTTCGGCGAGCTCTTCACATCGTTCAACCACATGACCCGTCGTCTGCGTCGAGCCCGTGCACAGGAGCTTCGGACCGCCCGGATCTTGGCGTGGGGCGAGATGGCGCGGCAGGTCGCCCACGAGATCAAGAACCCGCTCACCCCCATCAAGCTGTCCGTCCAGCACATCCGGAGGGCGTACGTGGACCGACGCCCGGACTACGACGAGATCCTCGACTCCAACGTCGACCAGGTCCTCCACGAGATCGATCGTCTGACGGAGATCGCCCGGGCGTTCTCCCGGTACGGCGCGCCTCAGGACAAGCCGGCCGCCACCGAGCCCATCGACGTGGCCGGCGTCGCGCGAGATGCCCTCGCCCTGTACCAGGCCCCGGACCGCTCGGTCCGGTATCACCTGGCCGTGACGGATCACGATACGGTGGGCGCCGCCCGGGCGTCCGAGCTCCGGGAGGTCCTGGTCAACCTGCTTGAGAACGCCCGTGTCGCGGTCGGCGACGCGGGAACGGTAAAGGTCTGCGTGGGTGGGACCGGCCGGTTCGTGTACCTGGAGGTCCGGGACGACGGGGACGGCATACCCCCGGAACAGCTGCCGCAGATCTTCGAGCCCCATTTCTCGACCCGGTCGTCGGGTACGGGGCTGGGATTGGCGATCGTCCGACGGCTAGTCGAGGGCTGGGGCGGTGAGGTGAGCGCCCAGAGCGAGCGCGGCCGCGGGACAACGATCCGCGTCCTGATCCCGCGTCCGGGTTCTACGGAGTAGGCGGGCGGGCTCCTGGGGCCGACCTCGAAGCTTCGCCCGCGCCGTCGCGGTCCGGACTCAGCGAACCCGGTAGCTCCGCACCCCGACGTTTCCGGTCGCGGCACTGCGGAGCCGGACCACGACGATGTCGCCGCGATTCACTTCGCGTGCCGCCTGCTCGAGCTCGCGGACGGTCCTTACCCGCTGGCGGTTCAGCTCCAGGATCACGTCACCCGCCTGGAGCGCTCCGCTCGCCGGCCCGTAGGGCGAAACGCTGCGAACGACCACGCCCTGGGTGCCGCGCTCCACGCCCAGGTCCGTGGCGATCTGGGGCGTGAGCTCCGTTACGGCGAAGCCGAGCCGCTGCTCGGCCGACTCCCGCGCCGCCACGGGGCGCTCTGCGGGTTGCGCCGTCTCGAACTCCGCGAGCCGGACCGGGACCTGGATGGACCGGCCGTCCCGCACGACGCTGAGCGTCACACGCTGTCCGGGTTGGTACCGGGCGAGCCGCGTGGTGAGGTCGCTGCTGTTCACGATGCCTTCGCCGTCGACGGCGGTGATCACGTCCTCGGGGCGGATCCCCGCCTGATCGGCGGGATCGCCGGCCACCACCTCCGACACCACTGCGCCCGCAATCCGGTCCAGCCCGTAGAGCTCGGCCTGCGCCTCCGTCACCGGCGTCACCGTGACGCCGATGCGTGGACGGCGGACGACCCCGTACTCGATGATGTCCCGGGCGGCCTTGTCCGCGAGGGCGCTTGGAATCGCGAAGCCGTTCCCGGCGTACGCGCCGGTGGGCGAGACAATGGCCGTGTTCACGCCGACCACGCGTCCGAGCAAGTCCACCAGCGGACCGCCCGAGTTGCCGCGGTTGATCACGGCATCGGTCTGGATGAACGACTCGAGCCGGATATCACCCTGGATGATGCCCAGGTCCCGGCCCTTGGCGCTCACGATGCCGGCCGTCACAGTGAAGCCCAGGCCCAGCGGATTCCCGAGGGCGAGGACCCAGTCGCCGACCTGGAGGCGATCGGAATCGCCGATCGACAACGGCTGGAACCGCTCGTTGCCGCGCGGCTCGATCTTCAGCACCGCCATGTCGGTGTTCGGGTCACGGCCCACGACCTCGGCGTTGTCGTAGATCCGTCCGTCCACGAAGCGGACCTGGACACCGGTGGCGTTCTCGACCACGTGGTTGTTCGTTACGATGTGTCCCTGCTCGGTGAACACGAAGCCGGACCCCGTCCCGGTCTGCGGTGGCAGCTGCCCCGGGTCCTGGCGCTCCCCCCCGAACGGGAACGGGAACGGAATGCGCTGGGCCTGCCGGGGCTCCCCCGTCACCTGGATCGTGACGACGCTGGGAAGAGCACGGGCCGCAGCCGCCCGGAACGTGCTCGACAGGTTCATGGCGCCGACGGTATCGACCACGGCCGGGATGTCACCCAGCTGCTGCCGTACCTCCTCCTCCGTCTGCTCCGCCCGATCCCTGTCCTGGGCTACGGCATCCGTGCCAGTGCAGCCCGCGGCGACGAGGAACAGCGACGCCATCGCGACGCGGCCGACGATGTCTCGCAGTCTCATTCCAACTGCCTCCCGATCCCTGCTCGTTTTCATGCGTGGGGCCGCCGCTACGGCCGGCGGCCGGCGGCGGGTGTATCCGAATCTAATTTGCCGATGCGGGCCCCTTTGTTCCAGACCGCCCTGAATTCGACGCCGCGATCGGAGCGGACGGTTGCCCGAACCACGAGGGCGAGGGGTCCTGGATTTGCGGTGCGGTGGCCACGATGAACGGTGACCTCGAGGAAGCAATTCGGGCGGCAGCGGCGGACTCGGGCGCCGCCGCGGTGGCCGTAGCCTTTCACGACCTGGCGACGGGCACGGGCGGCGCGCTGGACGAGGATCGCTGGTTCCATTCCGCCAGCACCATCAAGCTGGCGGTGCTCGTATCGCTGTTCGCTACCATCGACCGTGAAGGGTTGACTGGCCAGGCACGGGTCCACGTTCGGAACCAGTTCACGAGTCTGGCCGACGGTCGCTACTTCCGCGTCGAGCCGGGCCGGGACGGCAACACGCGTGTGCACGACCACGTGGGCCGGACCATGCGGGTCGAGGACCTGGCCCGCCACATGATCGTCACCAGCAGCAACCTGGCGACCAACGTGCTGGTGGAGCTCCTGGGCCCGGAGTCCATCCGCGGCGAGCTCGATCACCTGGGCGTGGCCGGGATCGAGTTCCGGCGCGGCGTCGAGGATGAGCGGGCATGGGCCGTCGGGATCAACAACAGGGTCACCGCGGGTGGGTTGCTCACGCTCCTCCGTCTCATCGCCGAGGAGCGCGTGATCTCGCCGGACGCCTGCCGGCAGATGCTCGACATCCTTCATGACCAGCGGTTCGTGGCCGGGATCCCAGCCGGGCTGCCGGATGAGGCGCGGGTCGCCCACAAGACCGGTGAGATCTCGACCGTCGCCCACGACGCCGGAATCGTCTACCTGCCGGAGCATGACCCGTACATCGTCGTGATCCTGACGGAGTGGGACCGGGAGGGGGATGCTGCCCCGCGCCGGGCTCTCATCGCGGAGATCTCGCGCCTGGTCATGGGCACGGTCCGGGAGGGCGTCCATGGCTGACGTAGGACCTCCGCTCCGCGTGATCGACGGGATCAGCCTGTCCCCCGAGTGCCGGGCGGTGCTCCGCCCGGGCGAGCTGGTGCGGGATTCCGTCGGTCGGACCGTTCAGCTCCCGCGCTACTTCTACGAGATCGGATCGTGGGAGGAGGCCCTCGATGTCACGATCTCGCCGCATTTCGGCGCATTCGAGTTCCTGGACGTGGATCTCCGCGAGGCCGAGCCGCTGCGCGGGTTTCCTCGATACCTGCCGTGTGGGGTCGTGGCGCTGGCCGCTGCGCTGGAGCGGTTTCGCGACGCGGTCGGCTCGACCGTCCGCATCGCGGCCAACGGCGGGTACCGCTCGCCCGCTCACCGGCTGTCGGTCCCCACATCGCCGCACCTCTGGGGCGCGGCCGCGGACATCTACCGGATCGGGAGCGAGTACCTGGACGGCCTGGACCGGATCGAGCGGTACGGCCGGACAGCGCGCGACGTCATCCCGGGCGTCTGGGTCCGTCCTGCCGGTGAACGGCCGGGCACCTCCTTCGACCACCTCCACGTCGATCTGGGATACCTGACGCTGGTTCCGCGCCCGGAGCACCTGGAGGAGCCGCAATGAGTAAGCGTGAGCCGGCGCGACGCCGGGGCGCGGGCGGTGGGCCGGAACGTCCAGCCATCGGCCTGGAGGCCGAGTTCCTCACCGTCATCGACGGTGAGCCGGCGGACCCCAAGGACGCGTTCGGCGACCCGCGCGCGTTCCTGGGCGATGGCGCGATGCACCGGACGGGCACCTCATACCACCTGCCCAACGGTGGCGCGGTGTATTTCGACACGGGCGTCATCGAGGTGGTCACGCCCGTGATCGAGCTCCAGCGGGGCGCGCCGTCCCAGGCGGTGCGATCGCTTTGGGAAGGAATCTTTATGGTGCGCGAGCGCCTCGATGCGTGGAGTCGGGACTCCGGTCGGGATGCCCGGCTGGTCGGGTTCAGCACCCATTACAACCTGTCGAGCCCCGCGCTGGGTGGCCGGGCTCGGCTGGCCCGCATCTCGCTCCTGCTGGTCCACCTGCTGGCGTTCCCTGTCATGCTCTTCGCGACGAACCGGCGGTCCACCGGCGTGGGCGTGCGCCCGCGACCGGGGCGAATCGAGGTCACGGTCGACTTCACGCCCGACCCGGCCCTCATGACCTCGACCGCCGCGATCATCGCGGCGGCGGTCGAGGAGGTGGCCGGCTGGCAGCGCCACGATCTGGATGAGCTGGCACGGCGAGGCTATCCCGTCATCCGGGGGTTCGAGCCCGTGCCCCACACCTCGAGGAAGGGGTGGCTCGCACGGTTCACCTGCTTCGAGCCGGACCCCTTCCGGGCGCGCCCGGACGATCGGGCGTGGCGAACGACCCGGGGGGACACGGTCTCCATCCGCTCCGCGGCGCGGCGCGTGGTGACCCGCCTCCTTCCACGGCTCCGGGTGGTGGCCGCGGCCGACACCGTCCGCCTCATCCGCCGCGTCCTGGTCCGGCGCCATCCCTCGCTGCTGGACCTGGAGGATCGACCGGCCACCTACGACGACGTCGGCCGCGACGGCCCGTGGCGTGAGCCCGACCCGGCGAGCCCGCTCCCGCGGTCGCTCTACGAGCAGGTCATGCTCGATGTCGTGGACGGCCGGCCGGTCCGCGCGGGAGGACGCCGCTGGCGGCCCGTGGGCACCCGCGGCTGGACGCGGGTCCGCTATCGCAGCGAGGACGGCCTGACGCGCACGTTCTCGGTGGACGAGCTGGTCCGGCTCCGGAGCGAGGAACGGTCCGGCCAGCGCTGAAACCCCGGGACGGAGCCGGGGTATCTCCGCTGATCAGTCCGACGGTCACGCGGCGCCGAACCCCCGGGTCGCCCCGTGGATCGCGTCGGTGACCATAGAAGCGTGAGGTGTCGCCATGGGCCGAGCCGTCCCGCGAACCAGCGGTCCCCTGCTCATCGCGCTCATCCTGGTCGGCTGCGCGGGCCCCGCCGAGACCCCCACCCTGGCCGGACCCGACCGCTCGGCCGCGTGGGATGGCGCCATGACCCATGCCGCAATCGTAGCGGGCGACACCGCGAACCACGCCCTCTGGCGCGACAACGGCCTGCGCGGCGCGCCCGCGGACCTGGTCGCCCGCGCCCGGCAGGTCGGCGGAGAGTGGAAGCTGCTGGTCGTAGCGGAGAGCTGGTGCTCCGATGCGGTATTCGTGGTGCCCCACCTTGCGGCCCTGGCCGATTCCGTACCCGGCCTCGAGCTACGACTCCTGCGCACCGGCGGGAACGACGCCCTGTTCGCCGGCCACGAGAAGGACGGCCGGATCGCTCACCCCCTGGTCCTCGTCCTGGACGGCGCCGGCCGGGAGCGGGCGGCCTGGGTCGAGC
>CAYXJH010000125.1:0-8393 GCA_964465415.1 uncultured Gemmatimonadaceae bacterium | reverse complement strand
CTCGGCCACCTGGGTGAACGTCTCCTGTTCGAAGCGGGCAGCCTCGTCTACCGTGGCCACCAGGTTCGGGATCAGGTCGTTGCGGCGAAGTAGCTCAGCCTCGATATCGGCCCGACGGGCGTCCACGTTCTCATCCAGCGCCTGGATCCGGTTATACCCGCACCCGGACAGCGGCAGGGCCAGGACCAGTACCAGCAGCATCGATCGCGTCATACCATGTCTCCGGGCAGGGTGTCCACGTATTCGACGGTTCGCTCCAGAATCTCGTGTACCGCGAGCATCAGGGGATCCTCCAGGTCGATCTCGGGCGCCTCCCGCTGCTCGCGCAGGGCCCAGACCCGGAGCAGCGCTGTCGGGTCGACCGACGTGAGCGCCGCACCTTCCCGCAATGTACGGGTCGTGTCATCGGGCGCTTGCATGCCCGCCAGCCGCAACGCCGTCCGCAGGTAGGTCGCGACTGACGGCATGGCGGTCAGCACGAGCCGACCGAGGTCCGCCGGGCGGTCCGCGGATGCCAGGGCGCTCTCACGGAAATGAATCAGCTTACCCCGCAGCTCCCTCTCGGCCTGGAGGCGGAGGTCGCTCCGGTCCACGACCCGGCCGTCGAACGGATCGTCGCCGTGCAGCACCTGGTGGCTGTCCACCATGTCCGCCGTCTCGATGGCGAACGCGTCGCTCGCTGCCGCCCATTCATCCCAGGTAAGGACGAGCGGTAACGAACGTTGCGCTTCCAGCCAGCGCCGCGCTTCCGGCGCGAGACGCCGGAGCACCGCGGCGTCGATCGCATCGACCAGGATCAGGAGGTTGACGTCGCTCACACCCTCCACGGCCTCGCCCCGGGCCACGGACCCGTGGAGCACCACGCTGCGCAACCCCGCGCCGAGCTCGTCCGCCAGGTGGCCGGTATAGTCCTCGGCCGCGGCCATGAATGGCTTCATTACCAGCCCCTCCCGATGCCACCGCCGCCGAAGCCGCCCCCACCGCCGAATCCACCGAAGCCACCTCCACCGCCGAAGCCGCCGAAACCGCCGCCACCGAAGCCACCAAACCCACCGCGTCGACCGAGGCCGCCGCCCATCGGGAAGGGTAAGAACACCATGCTCCCGCGTCGCCGCCCTCGACCGCGGCGCCGGCGGGACATGACCACCAGAATCAACACGCCGATCACCAACCAGACGACCCATTCCCCACCGCCGTCCCGACCGCCGGCCGGCGGCAGCTCGTAGTCTCCCGTGAGCTCGAAGCCGAAATGGTCGGCATACTCCATGGCGAGGGCGCCCACCCCATGGTAGATCCCCTGACCGAAGTCACCGGCCTGGAACGCGGGGACCATGTAGGTATCGGCGATCCGGCCGGCCCTGGCGGCGGTGATGAAGGTGTTCGTCGTCGTGCCCAGCTCGATCTTGAGGTCTCGTTCGGTCGGTGCGACCAGCACCACCGCGCCCGTGTTGCGGAACCGATCCCCCGCTTCACCGGCCTGGCCGATCCGCCACTCCCGTCCGATCTGGAGCGCCACTTCGTCCCGGGTACGGCCCTGGAGCGATGGCAGCGTGACCACGACGATCTCACCGCCCGACTTCGCCCGGACCTCGTCGATGATCCGCTGGATACGAGCCTCGTACTCCGGAGGGATCACATTCGCGAAATCGTTCACGTACCCTACGGGGTCCGGGAGCGCGATCTGGGCGACGCCCGGCGCAGGCATCCAGACGAACGTGAGTACCGCCAGGAGGGCGGCCGAGGGGCGCGGCATCGTCATGGCATCAATGTAATGGCTCGCGAGCCTGGCCGCCGGTCAGGCCCGATAGGGGTCCCGCGAAACGGGGACAGAGTGCGAAGTGTAAGGATGGAGGGCAAGGGCGTGCCGGAACGGTTCCCCCCGGTTGTGGCCAGCCGACGACCCCCGCCGTGCCGGCGCCGACCCAACGTTCCGGCCTCCTCAGGTGTAAAGATACATGAGCCGAACCATCGGGCAGGGTCGCGAGCGGGGACGAGGAAGGCGAGGATGACCCGGGCGGGGGTGGAAACGGCGCCACCGGGCATGGTCTCGGCCCGGCGTGCGGTGTGGGGATGAGGGAGGCACGGGATCGCGAGTTGCTGGGCCGGGTCCGGCTGGGAGAGACCCGGGCGTTCGACGAGCTGGTCCGACGACACCTCGGGCCGGCGGTCAGGTTGGCGACGCGTCTGTTGGGCGAGGATGGGGCGGAGGACGTGGTCCAGGACAGCTTTCTGGCGGTGCTGGACCACCTGGAAGACTTCGATACGTCGCGGCCCTTTGCCCCCTGGTTCTACCGGATCGTGGCGAACCGGTGCGCCAACGCCCGACGTGCGCGATCACGTCGCGGGTCGGAGCCGCTGTCGCCACAGCTCGAAGCCGGGACGAAGCCGCCGGACGAAGCCGCCGAGCTGAGCTCGCTACGGACCCGGCTCCAGCGCGCGCTGGTTCGGCTGCCGGAGCGGCAACGCACGATCTTGCTGTTGTTCGACGTGGACGGATTCACCGGACCGGAGATCGCCGGGATGCTCGACATCTCGACGGGAACGGTCCGGTGGCACCTGCACCAGGCGCGTGCCGCGATGCGCGCGATCCTGGATGGAGAAGTAGAGGAGGGATCATGACACAGGACGGTCACGGCTTTCCCGGCAGGGACGAGCGACTCGCTCGAATGCTGGCCGAGACGGCGCCTGCCGGTGGGCGGTCGGAAACGGACCTGGAGTCGCTCCGGCGGCGGATCATGGACGCGGCGGAGCTACCTCTGGCGCGGCGCCGCCGACAGGGAGGCTTCGCGGCGGTGACTGAATGGGCGCAGGGGTTTGCGGCGGCCGCGGTCGTCGCGTTCCTCGTGCTGGGCGGTCTCGTGTACGTGGCCCCGGGGACGGGGGTCCCGTTCGCCGAAGTCTCTGCCGAGCTGATCGAGCTCCTGGGTGAGGAAGAGGTCCGTGACTACTTCCCGGGAATGGATGACCCCGACCGCCTCCTCGAGGCAGCTCTGGCGGCACGATGAAACTCAACATGCATCCGACGGCCACGGCCACGCTCCTGCTCGTCGCCGCATTTCTCGGCGGCCTCATCTCCGGTGTCGTATTCGAGCGCGCGGTACTGGGCTCGGTACCGGAGGCGCGTGCCGCGGCAAGCGAGAGCTCGCCCCGCGACAGTGATCGTTTCGATCGAGACCGCCTCGCGGAGGAGCTGGGACTGACCGAGGCGCAGCGGACCCAGATCGACCAGATCCTGGACGAGCAACAGGACCGTATCCGATCGATCATGCGGGAGACCCGGCCGCGGACGCGCGAGGTGATCCACGAGACACGAGCCCGGGTGGAACAGATCCTCACACCGGAGCAGCGGGCCCGGTGGGAGGAGATCCATCCGCACGATGACAAGCACGGGCAGAAACGATGAACACAGGAATCTCGAACGGGGTACGTCCGATCGGATTCGCACGCATTTCCCTGAATGATTGAATGATGTACCACTTCAATGGCTCGTTCGGTATTGCCGCCCTCGTGGCGATTCTCTATCTGGTGCCGGTCGGGGCGGGGGCGCAGCAGGCGCCCGCCGCTCTGGCTCTCGAGGACGCGCTCGAGTTGGCACGGCAGAACAATCCTGACTATCTGAGCCAGGAAAACGATCTGGTCTCCTCCCGCTGGAGCGTGCGCTCCGCGTACGGTGACCTGCTGCCCTCGGCGAGCGCGTCGATGGGCATGGGCTACACCGCCTCGGGTGAACGTAGGTTCGGCACCGTGGGCCTGGGCGAGCAGCCGGCGATGTACTCGTCCAACTACTCACTGGGCATGAGCTACACGCTCAACGGGGCCCGTATCCTGGAGCCGGGGCGTGCCCGGGCGCAGCAACGGGCAACGGAGGCCCGCGTCGCGGGGGCGGGCAATCAGCTGGAGGCGAATGTGAGCCAGGCGTACCTGGCCGTCCTCCAGGCGGACGCGGCGCTGGTGCAGGCCGTACAGGAGGTGGACCGGACCGCGGAGCACATCCGGCTCGCCCAGGCGCGGCTGGAGGTGGGCACGGGCACCACCCTCGACGTGCTCCGGGCCGAGGTCCAGCACGGGCAGGCCGAGGTCCGGGTGGTGCAGGCCGAGAACGCGGCGGCAGCTGAGCGGCTGTCGCTGGGGCGTCTGATCGGAGTATCGCTCAGCGAAGACATCGAGCTCACGACATCGTTCGACCTCTTCGAGCCCTACTGGGACCGGGACGAGGTCGTGCGACTGGCGGTGGCGAACAATCCGGTGCTGCAGGCGGCACGTGCGCAGCAGGACGCGACGCGCACCGGCATGCACGTGGCGCGTAGCGAGTACCTGCCCAGCATCAGCGCGAACGTCAATCTGCGGGGCGACCTGGCGCAGGCCGCCAGCATCGACCCGCTCGTCCAGGGCGACCTGGATCAGATCGCCCGCAATCGCCAGGGATGCCTGGACCAGAACGCGATGCGGGTCGCGGCCGGGCTGGCGCCCAACACCTGCGCCGACCACACCGACCCGGCGGTCCGGACCCAGCTGGAGGACCAGTATCGGGCGCAGCACTCGGGCTTCCCGTTCGGGTGGAGGTCGCAGCCCCTGGCGGCCAGCCTGACCATCTCGCTGCCGCTGTTCACCGGGCTGAACCGACAGCAGCGGATGGAGGAGGCGAACATAGCGGTCCAGAACGCCAGGCACGCGGTGCGGTCGGAGGAGCTACGGGTCGAAGCGGAAGCCGAGATGTTCCTGCGCAACGCCTCCTCGGCCTTCCGCACCGCCCGGCTCCAGGCGCGAGTGCGCGAGACGGCCGCGGAGGAGCTGCGGCTGGCCGAGGAACGGTTCCGCTCGGGAATGGCCACGTCGGTGGAAGTGACCGACGCCCAGGCGAACCTCAGCGAGGCGGAACGGGCGGAGATCGCCGCCATCTATGACTATCACCAGTCTCTCGCCGCGCTCGAGGCGCTGGTGGGCACTGGCCTACGTTGACCTGACGACACCTGAAGGGCGGGGGCGGACGTGAAGCAGACGAAGAAAAACCCAATGGATCGCCGCAGGGCGCTCGTAGCGTTCTTGTTAGGCCTCGCGGTCGCCGGTCTGGCCGCGTGCGGCGATTCACAGGCTGAGACGCCCCAGAGCGGCGGTCCCATGGCGGGCGGCGAGCGGGCCGTTCCCGTCGCGGCCGAAGTGGTGGCGCCCCGGGAAATGCAGGTGACGCTTCGCGGATCCGCGAACCTTCGCGCCAGGGCAGAGGTCGAGGTGCTCCCCAAGCAGGCCGGCGTAATCGCCAGGATCCTGGTGGAAGAGGGCGCCATGGTCCGGGCGGGCCAGGCGCTGGCGGCGCTGGACAGCGAGGAGTGGGAGCTTCAGGCCCGGCAGGCAGAAGCGCGCGCCCGCGCGGCCCGGGATGCGGCGGCCCGGGCCGCCCAGCTCCAGGATCAGGGATTGATCTCGGACCAGGAAGTGGAACGGTTGACGTCGGAGGCTCAGGTCGTCCAGGCGGACCTCGAGCTCGCTCGGCTCCGGGTCCGCAACGCCGTCATCGCCGCTCCAATCGAGGGCGTGGTCACGCACCGGGAGATCGAGCGCGGTCAGCTGGTCAATACCAGCACGCCTGCGTTCCGGGTAGCGGACGTGTCCCGCCTGGAAGCGGTGGTGGGTGTGCCGGAGCGAGAGGCCGGTCGGGTCCAGGTCGGGCAGGCAGCTCGTGTCCGCGTCGAGGGGAGATCGTCCGTGGAGGGCCAGGTGACCCGGGTCCGCCCCGTGGTCGACCCGGGCAGCGGGACGGTGCAGGTCGTGGTCGAGGTGGGGCCGGATCAAGGACTCCGCGCCGGTCAGTTCGTGAACGTCGATATCGTGACGGAGACGCTGGATGAGCGGTTCACCCTACCCCGGACCGCCGTGCTGGTGGACGGGGCCGCTCCGCGCGTCTACGCGGTCATAGGCGGCAGGGCGCAGGAGCGAGAGGTCACGCTGGGCGTGAGCCAGGCCGAGCGCGTCGAGATCCAGAGTGGTATCGTGGCCGGTGACACCGTCGTGGTGGTCGGTCAGGACAACCTGCGGCCGGGCGTCGCGGTCAACCTCATGGAGCTGAACGGCCGGCCGCTGGCCGAGTCGGATCGGCCGCAGCCGGCGGCGCCGGATGAACCTGCAGAGAGGCCTTCCCTGGCGGAGATCGAGCAAAGGCTCATCGAGCGTGGTGTGCCGCGCGCCCAGGCGCGGCAGATGGCCGAGCAGATCCAGAGTGGCGAGCTGCCGGCGGGCGCCGGCAGGCGGGCGGGTCCGAGGCCTGGCGGCTGATGAAGATCGTCGACCTCTCGATCCGTCGTCCCGTGGCGGTGGCCATGGCGTTCCTGGCCATCATCGTTTTCGGCGTGGTCTCCTTTACGCGCCTGCCGCTGGACCTTCTGCCGGGGATCGCCTTCCCGACGCTGACGGTCCAGACCGAGTACGCGGGTGTCGGCCCGCAGGAGATCGAAACGCTGATCTCCCGGCCCGTCGAGGAGGCCGTTTCCGTCGTGCAGGGTGTGCAGGAGGTGACCAGCCGCTCGCGGCCGGGGCGTTCGGATGTCACCATTTCGTTCCGCTGGGGAACGAACATGGATTTCGCGGCGCTGGACGTACGCGAGCGTCTAGACCTGCTCAACCTTCCCCCCGCCGCCACCCGTCCGACCATCGCCCGGTACGATCCGAACGCCGAGCCGGTGCTGCGCTTCGCCCTGACCTCGGCCCGTCAGCTCGACGCCCGCCGGGCCGCGGACCGGGACGAGCTGATGCAGCTCCGGTGGCTGGCGGAGGAACAGGTCCGCCGCGCGCTCGAAGGGATCGAGGGCGTCGCGGGTGTCCGAGTGACCGGCGGTCTGGAAGAGGAAATCCGGGTTGAGGTCGACGAGTCCAGACTCGCCGCGCTGGGCATCCCCTTCCGGCAGGTCGCGCAACGTCTGGAAGCCGAGAACGTCAACCTGGCCGGCGGGATCCTGGAAGAGGCGGACGCGGAGTACGTCGTACGAACCGTGAACGAGTTCGTCGACCTGGACGAGATCCGGGACGTGGTGATCGGGACGATCACGGGACAGGCCGTCCAGCTGAAGGACGTGGCCGTCGTCCGGCGGGAGGCGGCAGAACGGGAGACAATCTCGCGGGTCAACGGCGCCGAGGCGGTGGAGGTGGCCGTTCTCCGCGAGGCGACGGCGAACATCGTCCAGGTGGCCGGCACGGTGCAGGAGCGGGTCGAGACCCTGAGGGCCGCACTGCCGACCGGGGTCGACATCACGCTGGTCCGCGACGAATCGGTCTTCATCCGGAATGCCGTCAACGATGTGCAGCTGGCCGCCATCTTCGGGGGCATCCTGGCGGTCCTCGTGCTGTTGCTCTTCCTGCGCCATGTGCCCACGACGCTAATCGTGGCGACCGCCATCCCCATATCCGTGATCGCCACGTTCGTCCTCATGTTCGGGCGTGGAATCACGCTCAACATCATGTCCCTGGGCGGTCTGGCCCTGGGGATCGGAATGCTCGTCGATTCGGCCATCGTAGTGCTCGAGTCGGTGGCGAGGGAACGGGACGCAGGCCGAACCCCCGCGGCCGCCGCGTCCATCGGTACCGGCCGGGTCGCCCGGGCCGTGACCGCGTCCACGCTGACGACCGTGGCCGTGTTCATCCCGATCGTCTTCGTGGAGGGCGTGGCGGGCCAGCTCTTCGGCGACCAGGCGTGGACGGTATCCTTCGCGCTGCTGGCCGCGCTGGTCGTGGCGCTGACCCTGATCCCCATGCTGGCTTCCCGGGGCAGCGGGGCGCAGGTCACGGCCGGCCGGATCGGCCGCAAGCGCGCCACGGAGCGGGTCGGCACGATGGTCGCGACGGGGGCCGGCTGGGGAATGCGGGGCGCTCGTCGGCTCGGTCAGAGCCTCGGGCGGGCCAGCGCTCCGGTTCTGGCCCTCTTCGATCGAGGGTACGGCTGGGTCGATCGGCGCTATCCCGAGTGGCTCACGGCCGGGCTCCGCCGCCCGGGGCGCGTCCTGGGAGCGACGCTCGCGATGGTCGTGATCGGCCTCATGGTCGTGCCGCGCCTGGGCCTCGAGTTGATTCCCGAGCTACGCCAGGGCGAGCTGGTGGTGGAGCTCGAGGCGGCGCCGGGGACCAGCCTCACCCGCATGGAGGCCCTGACCCGCAACGCCGAGCAAGCGGCGCTGGGGATCGATGGCGTGCGGGAGGTCTTCGCCACCGTCGGCATGCGCGGCATAGGGAGCGCCCTGGGCGGCGGCAGCGGTGACATCGAGCGCCACGCCGCGACGCTGCTGGTTCGACTGGACGACCTCGACGTGCCCGAGGCCGCGGTCCGGGACGCCCTGGCCAACGTGCTCGTTGGCCTGCCCGGGCTGGCGTTCCGCATCGAGCGTCCCCGCCTGTTCACGCTCGCCGCA
>CAYXJH010000124.1:0-8425 GCA_964465415.1 uncultured Gemmatimonadaceae bacterium | reverse complement strand
GCCGCTTGGCCCCCAGGGCCCCCAGGGCCCGGCCGGCCCGCAGGGCCCCGCCGGCGCGGACGCCATGAACACCTGCGTGCAGTGTCACGGACATGACACCGCGCTCCAGGCGATCGAGTGGCAGTACAAGAACGCCGCGCACTACGAGACGGTGTACTGGGAGCGTGAGGGCACCTGTATGGAGTGTCATACCCATCAGGGCTTCATCACCCGGTTCGTGAACGACGATCCGCTGCCCGCCTACTTCGACAACCCGGCGCCGATCAACTGCCGCACCTGCCACGAGGTCCACACGACCTTCACGGGTGGGGACTACGCGCTCACGACAACGAGCCCGGTCAACCTCTACGTGGGTGGCACGGCCGATCTGGGGGCGCTGTCGAATTCGGACCTCGGGCCCAACGCGGCCAACCTATGCTCGAACTGCCACCAGGCGCGGCCGATCAGCCCCATGCCGACGGTCGGTGGGGACCCGGTCACCATCCCCAACTTCCGCTACGGACCGCACTACGGCCCGCAAGCGAACGTGGCGGCGGCGAGCGGCGCGTTCCACTTCCCGGGCATGACGATCCCGACGGCGCCGAACGCACACGGGAGAGCCGGGTGTGAGACCTGCCACATGACGTCCGCCGGTGGCACGCAGGCCGCCGGACAGGTGGGTGGCCATACCTTCAACCTCACCTACGGTCAGGCGGGCACCAACGAGTTGATCACGGCGTGCACGCAGTGCCACTTCCACGCGAACACCACGTCGTTCAACGACCGGAACGCCCAGGCGTACACGCAGAGCCAGCTGGCCGAGCTCCGCGAGCTGCTCATCGCCGAGGGGATCATGCGGGAGGACGGCTACGCGATTCCAGGCACCTTCGATGCCGACGTGGCCGCGGCATTCCTGAACCACAGGATCTTCTACTACGATGGAAGCCTCGGCGTCCATCACCCGCAGTACACGTTCGCAGTATTGAACAACACGATCGAGGCGATGAAGGCGCGCCAGTAACGGCACGACCCTCAGCCCGACCCACGCAGCGCCGTGTCCCGACTCGGGGCACGGCGCTGTTTCGCAATTGGACGTGGAGCCGGCAGCTACGTATCCTCCACGGACAGCGATGTGCCAGCTAAGTCGAGAGGCGACTGTGACGAAAGTCGAGACGGGTCGATGAAACGCAGCTCGCGGGCCGTGCTCTGGCTCGGCCTGGCCGCCGGGCTCGTTGCCGCCTGTGACGCCCGGGACGATACGGTCCTCACCGAGACCGAGCGCGCCCGGGTCGGCGCGACCGCCGAGCGGGTCGTCGATGAGCTGTTCGCTGCCATGAACGCAGGGGATCCGGACCGCGCCCTGACCCTGTACGCATCGGGCGACGTTCTCGTTCAGTTGGCGTGTACCGAGATCCGTCAGGGTCATGGCGCCGTGGCCAGGATCATACGGCGCTGGCTGGCGGATAACCCGAACCCCGCCATTGAGCACGAGATCACCCGGACCGAAGTCCTGGGTCCGGCCGCGGCCGTGGTCACCGCACGGGCGAGGCGACCGGACGGGACCGGGCTCTTCTGGACCTTCGTCCTGGGGCGCGATCCGGGCGATACCTGGCGCATCGTCCACGAGCACCAGTCCTGGGCCGGCTGCCGGGAGCCGCGTTTCCACCCCCCGGGCGCATGATCGACGGGTTCGCCGGGCTGGATCCGCTCCTCCAGGCCCTGCTCGCCGGGACCCTCGCATGGGCCGCCACCGCCATCGGCGCAGCCGTCGTCCTCCTCTACCGCGACTTCCCGCGCGCCGTCCTCGACGCCATGCTCGGCTTCGCCGCCGGCGTCATGATCGCCGCCAGCTTCTTCTCCCTCCTCGGGCCCGCCGTCGAGATGGCCGAGGCCGCGGGAACCATCCCCTGGGTCCCCGCCACCGTCGGGTTCCTGGCCGGGGCCGTCTTCCTCCGCATCGCAGACGCGGTCATTCCTCACGTCCACCCGTCCCTGCCCCTGACGGACGCCGAAGGCATCGCCACCCCGTGGCGACGGACCACCCTCCTCGTCCTGGCGATCACCCTGCACAACTTCCCGGAGGGCATCGCCATCGGCGTCGCGTTCGCCGCCGCGCACGCCGCTGGGATCACCGGCCTCGGCGCCGCCACCCTGGGCGGCGCCATCGCACTCACCATCGGCCTCTGCCTCCAGAACTTCCCCGAAGGCATGGCCGTCTCCATGCCCCTACGCCAGGCCGGCGTGTCCCGCGGGAAGAGCTTCTGGTACGGCCAGCTCTCCGCCGTCGTCGAGCCCATCGGCGCCCTCCTCGGCGCGGCCGCCGTCCTCCTCGTCCAGCCCCTCCTCCCCTACGCCCTCGCCTTCGCCGCCGGCGCCATGATCTACGTCGTCGTCGAGGAGCTCATCCCCGAAGCTCAACACGCCGGCCGCGCCGACCTGGCCACGACCGGCACCATGGTCGGCTTCGCCCTCATGATGATGCTGGACATCGCCCTCGCATGAACCCTTGGTGCGTCGCGCGGGCGGTGCGTCTTGCCGTTCTGGTCATGTTATGGACAAGACATGAACGTCCGCGTTACATTGCACGTGGGCCAAGCGCGCGCGTGAACCGGAGATAAGGGGATGATGGGAGAACGACCGATCCACCCGATCGGGGTGGTGGCGGCGCGGACGGGGCTGTCCGCGGATGTGATCCGGGTGTGGGAACGCCGGTACGGAGTGGTGGACCCGGCGCGTGACGACGCGGATCGCCGGCTGTATTCGGACGCGGACATCGAGCGCCTGCGGCTGCTGGCGCGTGCCACATCGGCGGGGCGGGGTATCGGGCAGGTGGCCTTCCTGGGCATGGCGGAGCTGCGGGAGCTGGTCCAGGCGGACGACGAGGCGCGGTGGGACGTGGCCCGTGGCGGGGCTGCGCCGGGCGGTGCGAATGGAGCCGTGGAGGAGTCGCCCGAGCGAGTGGTGGAGCGGGCGCTCGACCGTGTCCGCGCGATGGACTCGATCGGGCTGGAGGCGGACCTGCGGAGGTCGGCGGCGCTGCTGGGATTATCGGAGTTCCTGGAGGGTGTGGTGGCGCCGCTCTTCCGTCGGATCGGAGACGAGTGGCACGCGGACCGGTTGAGCGTGGCGCAGGAGCACCTTGCGAGCGAGGTAGCGGGGTCGGTGGTGACCCGGATCGCCGCGTCGCTTGCGGGTTCCCGTGGCGCCCCGCTGGTGATGGTGGGCACGCCTGCGGGTGAGCAGCACCAGATCGGGGCGTTGCTGGCGTCGACGGCGGCCGGAGCCGAGGGGTGGCGTGTCGCGTATCTGGGGTCGAGCATCCCGGCGGAGGACATCGCGAGTGCGGCTCGTGCGGCCGGAGCGCGCTGCGTGGCGTTGAGCGTGGTGAGCCTGTCGGCGTCGGAGGCGGTCTCCCAGGTGCGCGCGGTGCGGGAGGCCCTTCCACCGCATGTGGGGCTGGTGGTGGGTGGAGCGGGCGCGGGCGCAGTCGGCGAGCGAGGGGACCTGGGCGACGTGGAGTGGCTGCGGGACCTGGGTGCATTGCGGACCTACCTGCGGAACCGCGCCAACGGTTCGCGCGCGTGAGTGGGGCGATGGGTGATGAGCGGCTGACGATCTACGAGAAGCCGACCTGCAACACGTGCCGGACCGTCGTACGGATGCTAAAGGCGGGTGGGATCGAGTTCGACCGGATCGACTACACGATCGACCCGATCCCTCGTCCCAAACTCGAGGAGCTGGTCGAAAAGATGGGCATCCGGCCCCGTGACCTGCTCCGGGCGCGCGAACCGGCCTATCGCGAGCTTGGCCTTTCGAATCGTCACCTCACGGACGACATCCTGCTCGACGCCATGGCCCGGCACCCGGAGCTGGTCCAGCGTCCGATCGTGGTGCGGGGCGAGCGGGCGGTGCTGGCCCGCCCGCCCGAGCGGGTGTCGGAGATCCTCTGAGGCCCCGCTAGCGTCGTCCTCCCATCATCCGGATCAGCAAGAAGATCAGGCCGAGGACGATGGCCACGATGATGACGCCGACCCATATTCCGGCCTCGAAGATGGTCCCGATGGCCTCGCAGCCGGTCATGGCGACCGTGGCGAGGAAGAGGCCGAGCAGCGTGAGCGTGCGGGTCATGAGCGTCGTCTCCCGTTCAGGTACGTGAAGGTTGGCGCGATCGGAGGGCAACTCTCGTACCGGCGCCTCTCAGGCGCTCCCGGCCAGCGCCTCCTGGATGTCCGCGCCGCCGGGCTGTTGATAGACGCGGAGTCCGAACTCCGGGACCGTCGCCAGGACGTGATCGAAGATGTCGGCCTGGATCCCCTCGTGGCCGACCCAGCTGATGTCGCTGGTGAAGACGTACAGCTCGATGGGCAGGCCTTGTGGTCCGGGCGCCAGCTGCCGGACCAGCAGGATCATGTCCTGCCGGAGCTGGGCGTGGGCCCGGAGGTACTCGATCAGGTAGGCCCGGAAGGTCCCCACGTTGGTCAGGCGGCGCACGTGCGGGACCACGCCATCGGCCGCCGGGTGCTCCCGGTTGAACGTCTCCACCTCCTCCCGCTTGTTCCGGATATAGTCCCGTAGCAGCTCCCACTGCCCGAAGCGGGCCACCTCGTCGTCGGTCAGGTAGCGGATGGTGCTCTGGTCGATGTGCACCGCGCGTTTGATCCGGCGCCCGCGCGATTCGGTCATCCCGCGCCAGTTCTTGAACGAGTGCTCCAGGAACTTGTGGGTGGGGATCACGGTGAGCGTGCGGTCCCAGTTCTGGACGGTGACCGAGTTCAGCGCGATGTCCACCACGTCCCCGTCCGCCTGGAACTGGGGCATCTCGATCCAGTCACCCACGCGAAGCAGGTCGTTGGTGGTGATCTGGATACCCGCGACCAGCGACAGCAGCGTATCGCGGAAGATGAGGAGGAGGACGGCCGTCATGGCGCCCAGCCCGCTCAGGAAGAGGACGGGTGAGCGGTCCATGAGGATGGCCACGATCAGGATCACCGCGGCCAGGTGGGCCACGACGCTGGCGACCTGGAGGAACCCCTTGATGGGCCGTTCCGCGGAGCGGGGGCGCAGCACGTAGATGCGATTGACCCCGTCCAGCAGCGCGGAGAAGGCGCGGACCAGCACGATGACCATGGTCGCCAGGATGACCCGCTTCGCCACCAGCAGGAGGTCCGGCGGGACGTACGGCACCAGGTCGGCGCCCAGCTGCCAGATCAGAAGCGGTACGCCCCAGGCCAGCCGCTGTGGCAGCCGCGCATCGAACAGCGCGTGGTCCCACGCGTGCCGGCTCTCCCGCGCGACCCCCTCCAGGTAGCGCAGGATGTAGTGCCGGACGATGCGGTGCAGCACCTCCCCGAAGAACAGCACCAGCGCCGCGATGACCAGCGCCGCGGTCACGGGGTTCGCGTGGATCCAGTCCGCGAACGGGGTGAGGAGGGGGTGGACCGGCGTCATCGGCGCAGCCGGTGTCGACGCACGACCGCACTCACCGCAGCCAGTCGTCCAGCCACTCGTGCACCGTCTCCCACCACACCAGGGCGTTCGACGGGCGCAGGACCCAGTGGCCCTCGTCCGGGAAGTAGAGCAGCCGGGCGGGCACGTCCTGCCGGCGCAGGGCGGTGAACGCGGCCAGCCCCTGCTCCAGGGGCACGCGGTAGTCCAGGAGCCCATGGATCACCAGCATGGGCGTCCGCCATCGGTCCACGGTCAGCGCGGGGTTCCAGCGCTCGTAGTCCTCGGGCGCCGACCAGTAGGGGCCGCCGAACTCCCATTCCGGGAACCAGAGCTCCTCGGTGGCGCCGTACATGCTCCGGAGGTCGAACACGCCCGCGTGGTTCACCAGGGTCCGGAACCGGTCCGTCTGCCCCTGGAACCAGTTCATCATGTAGCCGCCGTAGGACGCGCCCGCCGCCGCCACCCGGTCGCCATCCAGGAACGGGTACTCGGCCAGCGCGTGGTCCAGCCCCAGCATGAGGTCCTCGAAGACGCGGCCGCCCCAGTCGCGGCTGATCTCGTCGACGAACTGCTGCCCGTAGCCCGTGCTCCCCCGCGGGTTCGGCGCGACCACGACGTAGCCGGGCGCCGCGAGCAGGTTGTAGTTCCAGCGGTAGTGGAAGAAGTCCACCCACGCGCTTTGCGGGCCGCCATGGACCAGGTAGATCACCGGATACGTCCGGGCCGGGTCGAAGTCCGGCGGCTTGACCAGGAAGCTCTGGACCCGGGACCCGCTGGCGCCTGCGTACCAGAAGGTCTCCACCGGCTGGAGCGCCAGCTCCGAGACCAGGGCGTCGTTGACCGCGGTCAGGCGGCGCTGCTCCCGGCCCCGTTCGTCCACCAGCACCAGCTCCGTCGGCCGGTCGGCGCTCTGCCGCGCCACCACCACCCGGCCACCGTCTCCCACCAGGTCGAACGCGCCGTCATAGGCCCCATCCGTGATCGGCCGGACCTCACCGTCCCGGAGCGAGACCCTGTACACCCGCACGCTCACCTCGTGCTGGGCGTTGAAGACGATGCCGCCCGAGTCGGGTGTCCACCGGAAGGTGCTCACCGAGCCGTCGAATTCGCCGGTCAACGCGCGCTGCTCGCCGCTGCTCCGGTCGTGTAGCATGAGGACCGTGCGGTCCGCCTCGAACCCGGGCCGCTCCAGCGACAGCCATGCGATCCACCGGCCGTCCGGCGAGTAGCGGGGCGACACGTCGTTGCCGTCGCCCGGGCTCAGCCGCGTGGGCTCGCCCCCCTCCACCGGGACCAGCCATACGTTGTTGCCCGTCCCCACCGCCGTCGGACGGTCCACGTTCCGGACGAACGCCAGCTCCGCGCCGTCGGGACTCAGGTCGTAGTCATGGAATCCGCCCAGCCCCACGGGCGGCGTGTCGTACGGCCCGGGCGTGACGTCCCGCGCCTCTCCGGTGGCCACGTCCACCACGAGCACGTGACTCCTACGGCCGTCCGCCCAGGTGTCCCAGTGGCGGTACAGGAGCTCGTCGTAGATCCGGGCGCTGGACCCGGACTCCTCCAGGCGACGCAGCCGTTCGCCCGCCTCATCGCCCTCGACCCAGACCCGCGCCGACACGGCCAGCCGCGAGCCGTCCGGCGACCAGACGGGACCGCTGACGCCCCCGTCCACCCGGGTCAGCTGCGTCGCCTCGCCGCCCGCCGTCGGCATCAGCCAGACCTGGCGCCCGTCGTCGTTGCGCGCGGACACGAAAGCGATCGACTGACCGTTCGGCGACCATGCCGGCGATGTGGCCGATGCCTCGCCGTGGGTCAGTTGGCGCGGCTCGCCGCCCGCCGTCGGCACCATCCAGACATGCGTCTGTCCGCGGTCCGTCTCCAGATCGTACCGGGTCACGGTGTACACGACGCTCTGGCCGTCCGGGCTGACCGCCGGCGCGCCCACGCGGCCCATGGCCCACAGGTCCTCGGCGGTCATCGGTCGGGTTTGCTGCGCGGACAGCGGCAGCGCCGCCATCACGGTCATGGCCAGGGCCCACGGAATTGCCGCGCCCACGGCGCGGCGGCCACCGACGCTGGTGCTCATCATTCTGCCTCGTTCGTGCTCGCCATACGGGACGGGGGCATCGCCACGGGCATGGTGGCAGGGAGGGCGGCGGATGGCAAGGGAACGGGCCGGCTGTCGAATCAAGGTTCGTGTTCCACCTGCCGTGCCGTCTCCCTCAGGCCCTCCAGCAACGCGTCCAGGTCCCGCTCTCGTGTCGCCGGGTTGATCAGCGTGACGCGGAGGACCCGGCGTCCTCCCAGCACCGTCGCCGTGATCCAGCCGCGGCCCGCCGCGTTGTACGCCTCACGCAGTCGGCCCTGGAGCGCGTCGACCGCATCGTCCGGACGCCCCCGCCAGGCGCGGGGGAGGTGTCGGAAGCAGAGGATGTTCGTGTCGGGCGGGTGGGCGGGCGCGAAGTCGTCCGCGTCCTCCAGCTTGCGGTGGAGCAGCGTCGCGTTGTCCACGGTCCGCTCCTGCAAGCGGGCGAAGTGGTCGAGGCCGTAGTGGTGCAGGCAGACCCAGACCTTCAGGGCGTCGAATCGCTTCGAGCATTGCAGCGTGCGTCGGCCGATGTCGTGGGAGCGGGTCTCGCCGGGACGCGGGTGGAACAGGTAGGGCGCCGTCTGCTGGAACGCGGCGTCCAGGAAGCGCCGGTTTCGCACCATGACCGCGCCCGCGGAGATGGGCATGAACATCATCTTGTGGGGGTCCCAGGCGACGGAATCCGCCCGCTCGATCCCCTTCAACCGCGGCCGCAGCCGCTGGCTGGTCAGGAACGAGGCGCCGTGCGCTCCGTCCACGTGCAGCCATATGCCTTCGTCGCGGGCGACGTCCGCGATGGCCTCGAGGTCGTCGATCAGGCCGGTCCCGGTGCTGCCCGCGGTGGCCACGATGGCCATGGGCACCCGGCCTTCCGCTCGGGCGTCGGCGACCGCTCGGCCCAGGGCCACT
>CAYXJH010000123.1:0-8546 GCA_964465415.1 uncultured Gemmatimonadaceae bacterium | reverse complement strand
CACCCCCACGATCAGCGTCCCCGCCAATGCTCCGGCCATGGCCAGCGTGGCGACCAGCCGCCAGGACGGCACCTCGTCCACCGCCGGCTGCGGGTCGGGTCCCTTCCTCGCCTGGCCGGGCGTCACCGGCAGGTCCGTCCGTTCGCCGCTCATGCTACCTCCGCCTTCCTCGGCGGCTCCGTCCCGAAAACGCGCGGTTGCGTGACCCGCTCGATGAACGGGACCAGCGCGTTCATGAGGAGGATCGCGTACATCACGCCCTCAGGCAGGCCGCCCCACCCCCGGATCAGCACGACCAGGAATCCGATGCCGAACGCGAAGATCCAGGCCCCTCCGTTCGTGATGGGCGACGTGACCATGTCGGTGGCCATGTAGACCGCGCCGAGCACGAGCCCGCCGGAGAAGATCATGAAGAGCGGACCGGGGAACGTGGGGTCGAACCACCGGAACAGGATCGAGAAGAACGCGACCGTCGCGAAGATCCCCACGGGGATCCGCCAGTTCAGGTAGTTCCTGGCGGCCAGGTAGGCGCCGCCCAGGAGTATGAGGACCGCCGAGGTCTCGCCCAGCGAGCCGCCCGTCGCCCCGATCATCAGGTCCCAGGCGCCGGTCACCTCGCCCTCGAACTTCCACAAGCCCAGCGGCGTGGCCTGCGTCACCACGTCCACCTCACCGGCCGTCATGAGCGGCGCGGCCATGAGGTCGCCGCGGAACGCCAGCCACTCACCGCCCGTCCGCACCGCCGGCCACGTCGTGATGGCAGTGGGGAACGCGGCCTGGAGGAACGCACGGCCCAGCAGGGCCGGATTGAAGATGTTCTGGCCCAACCCGCCGAAGATCAGCTTACCGAACCCGATCCCGAATGCTCCGCCGGTGAACGCCATCCAGAGCGGGAACCCGGGCGGCAGGGTGAGGCCGAGCAGGAGCCCGGTGATGGCCGCGGAGCCGTCGCGGATCGCGCCACCGGGCCCCAGCAGCCGCTCGACCAGGAGCGCGCCCAGCATGGAGGCGCCGATGACCAGGAGCACGCCCACGCCGAAGAACCAGACGGAGGCCATGACGACGGGCACGAGCGTGGCGACCACCGTCCACATGATTCGGCTGGTGGAATCCTGCGCGTGCAGGTGCGGCGAGGCCATGAGGCGAAGCCTCTGCGCCGACGTGAGCCCGGCCTCCGGGCCTACCTCGTCCCAGCCGGTCCCGCGCCATGGGCTCATGCGACCACCATCTGCTTCTCGGTCTCCTTGGCGGCCTTTTCTGCCCGTTCCTTCGCGGCGGCCTCCTGTTGCGCCTTCTGCTGGGCCCGCCGGAGCCCGGCCTTGCCCAGGGCGAACATCTGCGAGAGCGGGATGTTCGACGGACACACGTACGAGCAGGATCCGCAGAGCATGCAGTCGTTGAGGTGGTACTCCTCCGCCATCTGCTCGTACAGCCCGAGCTGCGCCAGCAGGCCGAGCCGCGACGGGTTCAGGAAGACGGGGCACGCGGACATGCAGCGGCCGCACGAGATACACGGCAGCGCGGCCGGCCGGGCCGACTCCTGCTCGGTCAGCACCACCACGCCCGACGTCCCCTTCAGGATCGGGACGTCCAGGTCGGCCTGGGGAATTCCCATCATCGGGCCGCCGAAGATCACTTCCGTGGCGTCCGGGACCAGGCCGCCGCAGAAGGCGAGCACGTCACGGACCTTGACGCCGACTGGTACGATCAGGTTCTGCGGCTTGCGAACGCCGGGCCCCGTCACGGTGACGATCCGCTCGATCAGGGGATAGCCGGTCTCGAACACTTCGGCGATAGCCGCGATGGACCCCACGTTCTGGACGACGGCCCCGACGTGCATGGGTAGCTTGCCGGACGGCACCTCACGGCCCGTTACCGCCTTGATCAGCATCTTCTCCGCGCCCTGCGGATACTTGACGGTGAGGGCGATGACCTCGATGTCCAGGTCGGTCGGGACCGTCTCCCGCATCCGGGCGATGGCGTCCGGCTTGTTCTTCTCGATCCCGACCACCGCCCGGTCCACGCCCAGGCATTGCATCATGACGCGGATCCCGAAATGGACCCGCTCGGGATGCTCCACCATCACCCGGTGGTCACTGGTGAGAAACGGCTCGCACTCGGCCCCGTTGATCAGGAGCAGCTCGATGGGGGCATCCTTCGGCGGGTTCAGCTTCACGTGGGTCGGAAACGCCGCGCCGCCCAGCCCGACGACGCCGGCGTCCTGAACCGCCTGCCTGACCTGGTCCGCGCTCAGGCCGTCCCACTCGGGCACGATCCGAGGCCGTGGCAGCTGGGGGTTGAAGCGATCGACCGCGATGCGCACCGCCGTGTCCATCGTCCCGGATGGATGCGGCCACCATCCGATGTGAGTGACCACGCCGGACGCCGACGCGTGGACGGGCACGGACATATAGCCGTCGGCCACGCCCACCACGTCCCCCCGCTCCACCCGATCACCCACCTGCACGATGGGCCGCGACGGCTTGCCGGTGTGTTGCCGCAGGGGCAGCACGATCTCATCCGGGAACGGCATCCGCCGGATCGGGAGCGCCGCCGTCCGTGACTTCGAATCCGGCGGGTGCACCCCGTGCCGGAAGCTCGGGCCGAAGAGCAGCTCGCTCAGGCCGGCCAGGCCGGGCTTGCGGGTCCGTTTGTCAGTGCGCGTGGCCATCAATGCTCCAAGCTTACGACTTCGACTTCGACATCGACTTCGAACTTCGGCTGCGAACTTCGGTCGCGGTTTTACCTGCCCCGCCGACTGCCGGGGAACGCTGCATCGAGCGCCGCGCCTCCCGATGTCGAAGTCGATGTCGAGTCGATTTCAGTTGAACGGCTCCGCTCGCTTCACCCACTTCGCCAGGTCCTTCTCCTTCTTGTTCAACGGCGTGCCCGGGTGGATGATCGCTGTGGGACACTTCTCCGCGGCCCGGACCAGCTCGGCGAACGTGCCGGCCTTCGGGTCGGCGATGTACGCCTGCTTCTTGTCGTTGTATTTGAACATCTTGTTATTGATGTTCGTGCACTCGTCGCAGGTGGTGCAGCGCGCGGTCTCGATGTACGGCTCGATCGCCAGCTCGTCGTCGTCATCCTGCTCCGGCTCCGGTGCGACGGCTGTCTGGACCACCGACTCGGCCGGAGCCGCGACCGCGACGCCGCCCTCTCCGTCCGCCGACGGCGCCATGGTCGCGGCGGTGGGCAAGGGTACGGGCGCGCCCGCTGCCCCGGGACCGAAGCCCAGCCCGGCCGCGTCGGCGCCGATGGGCTCCAGGCCCGGCGTCGACTCGGCGGTCTCGAGCAGCTCGGTCACGGTGCGGCCGCTGTTCCCGGACCGGACCAGACCCTCTGCCAGGCGCCGGGCAATGATCCGAGGATAGGAGACCTTGATCTCCTCCAGCTTCGCCTCGAACTCCTTGCGGGCCTGCGTCAGCCGGGTCTCGAGTTCGGCCTCCATCTCCGATCCGATCTCGTCGCGGACCCAGTCCGGGACCTCGAGGCCGGCCATCTCCCGGAGCTGGTTCCAGTAGAGGAGCCGCTCCTCGGCCAGCTTCACGATCTCCTTGGCGACCCGCAGCCGGCTGAGCCTGCGGTCCTTGCCCAGGCTGAGGATGTAGGGGGTCTTCCCTTCCCGCTCCTCGGCATCCAGCTCCAGGAACTCGTGGAAGGGGACCATGTCCTCGTTCCAGTCCGCCTCGGGGATCGCCTTGAACTGTTTCTTGAAGCGGGTCTCCGTAGCGGCCCAGTCGGCCACCGTCATGGGCAGCTCGATCGTCTGCTCGGCGCCCTGCGCGTCCAGGTACCTGAGCTCGTAGGTCGGCCAGACGTCGTCGATGCTGGGGTTGCCGTCCAGGCTCATGCACTCGGCGATGGTCTTGCCGCCGTCCGGGTCGTAGGTGACGAACGGGAAGGCGCGGCTCTCCAGCGCCATGCGCGCGCTCTTCGGCGCCCACTCGTCCGGCAGTCCGTGCTCCACGGGGCAGGGCGTGTAGATGCTGAAGACCGCAGGCCGGCGGCTCTGGAGCCCCTTGATCAGCCCTTCGATCATGTGGCTCGCGGACGCCTGCGACGTCTGGTGGACGAAGGCGCCGCGGTGGGCGATCGCGATGTACGCCAGCTCCTTCCGCTCCTCCGACTTGCCAGGCATGGCCTTGCCATGGGGTGACATGTCCGCCGACTGGCCGGTGAACGTCCCCGTGCTGGCCTGGCCGCCGGTGTTCGAGTACACCTGCGTGTCCAGCATCACCACCCGAACCGGCTTCCCGCTGGCCATCAGGCGGGACAGGTTCTGGAAGCCGATGTCCAGCATGGCGCCGTCGCCACCGATCGCCAGGATCGGCGGGACCATGTTGAACTCCTCGTCGGTGAACTTCTGCCAGTCGAACGCGGTGAAGAACGCCTCATCCTTCTGCGCGTCGTAGCTGCCATCCAGGAGCTTCTCGGCGCGGCGGACGGCGATGAACGCATCGCCCATCTTCCGCATGTGGCCCTCGAAGATCCCGATCGCCACGGACGGCGCGTCCTGGAACAGATGGTTCACCCACGGGAACGGGTACGGGTTGAAGGGATAGGTGCTCGCCCACACGCTCGAGCAGCCTGTGCTGTTGGTGATCCCCAGGGACGCCCGGCCGCGGCCGCTCGGGCCCTCCTCGTAGCGCCACTTGAGGTCCTTCAACGTCTTGATGGTCCCGGCCAGCCGGACCAGCTCCCCACGCTTTTCGTCGCTCAGCGGCACATCGACCTGACCGCCGTCGGCGACCGCGACCAGGTCGATGTCGGCGTCGGACGACAGGATCTCGCGCGCCTTCGCATCGAGCCCCTCCACCAGCTCATCGATCCGGGCCACGAACCGGGCGACCCGCGGCTGCATGAGCGCCTCGATGGTCGACGTGATCAGGTGGACCGAGGTCTTCTCGCCGCACCCCATGCACGCCCCATCCCCGCCCACCATCGACATGTACGTGTCCTTCTTCAGCAGCAGGCTCGGCAGGACACCGATCCCTTCGTCCAGGTTGCGGATGTTGATGTAGCGGTCCGCGGTGTCCGGTAGCTCCTGCCAGAACTTCCAGTTGCGCCGGAGGCGGTCCACCACCTCCTCGTCCTGCTTGATCGTCACCAGCGCGCCGTCGGCACAGACATCCACGCAGATGTTGCAGCCCTTGCACGCTTCCGGGTTGATCGTGATCGACAGGAGCCCGCCGCTCCCCTTTTCCTTCCCCTCCGGGACATCCCAGAACGGCTGGGCCTTGGCCAGCGGGAACTCGGACAGGATCGAGTAGACCGCCGAGAAGTCCTGGTCCAGCTCCTTCCGCTTCTCCGGGTCCCAGTTCAGCTTGGGGACCAGGTTCGCGTAGGCCGCCTTCATCGCGTCGCCGAAGTTGTCGTACGGGACGCCCTCGATGACCTTCCGGGCCTCCTTCGCCAGGTGCTTGCTGACCTGGCCGATCCGGTCCAGCGACCGCCCGTTCTTCGCGCTCCGGATGGCGGTGTCCAGCAGGTCTTCGACGCTGTTGACCAGCCCCGGTATCGCCGAGTCGGGACACTGGGTCCAGCACTGGGCGCACCCGGTGCACCTCTCGGCGATGAAGTCCGGGACCTCGAACCGGATGTCCGTCATGTCACGGATCACGCTGCTCGCCGCCGGCATGGCGCTGATCGCCGCGAACGGATCCGCGATCGGCTCCTCGCCCGCCTTGTAGACCGAGCAGACCTGCTCGAAGAAGCGGCCCGGGTTGCCGATGCCGATCTCCGCAGCGGGCTCGTCCAGCCGCGCGGGCACCTGCGCGACGGGGAGCGCGACCTGGCCCTCCGACGCCCCGCCCTCGTCGCCCACCACTTCCACGACCTCGTCGTAGCCGCGGCGGATCACCCGGACGTTGTCCTCCACCACACGCTCGCCCAGCTTGCCGAACTTCCGCTGCATCTGGTCGCGGATCCCCGCGAACAGCGTCTTCTCGTCCAGCCCCTCACGCTCGGCCAGGGGTGAGACCTTGAAGAACGCGCCCATGAACGCGGCGCCCTGCATCCGGTAGCGGAGCTCGGCGTCGCTGGCCTCTTCGGCCGCGATCTTGAACCCGTCCAGGGCGTAGATCCGGATGTCGTTGGCCTTTATGAAGCGCTTGGCCTCGGCCGGGAACTGTCGCCACAGCGCCTCCGGCGAGAGGTCGGTCTGCATCACCATCACCCCACCCCGGCTCATCCCGGCCAGCGGGTTCGAGTGGCGGAACACGTTGGCGTCGGGCGACAGTACCACGTCCACGTTCTTGAGCTCGGCGTTGATCTTCACCGGCTCACGGGACAGCGTGGCGTAGAACGTGGTGGGCTGCCCCTTCTTCTCGGATCCGTACTTGGGGTTCGCCTTGACGTGCAGCCCAGCCAGCTCGAAGGCCGTAAGCGACACGTTCTTCCCCATCGTGATGGCGCCCCAGCCGCCTACGGAATGGATCCGGAGCGCGATGGTGCCCTCCGGCAGCAGGTTCAGCCCCTTCACCGGCTCCAGCGCCAGCTCTGGCAGCTGCGGGTAGCTCTCCACCAGCTGCTCCTGCCAGACCTCGAGCTTCGGGAGCTTCGTGTTGCGACGCACGAAGTCGATGCCCAGGTAGTACTGACGACGCTGCTTCCCGCCCTCCAGCATGTTCTCGACGGCGGCCACCAGGTCGCCCGGTTGGAGGTCGCGGCTGCCAAAGCCGAAGCCGGCGCTGAAGAAGTCCGGCACCGCGTCGGCCCCGATCCCGGGCACGCCTGCGTGGGGCACCCTCGCGACGCCGCTCCCATTGCGGGTGCGCTTGCCGTTCCCGGCGGCCCGCCCGTTCTCCACGGCCTTGGCCATGGCGGCGCGGATCTCGCGCAGCAGCGGCGCGTCGACCGCCAGCGGCTGGTCGGTCCGCTCGAGCACGGTCACGGCCTTCTTGCCGGCCAGCATGGCCGCCACCACGTCGGTGGGGAAGGGCCGGAACATCACCATGTCCAGCACGCCGACCCTGAGCCCCTTCTCGGTGCGGAGGTAGTCGGCGACGGCCTCGGCGTTGCCCACCACGGAGCCCTGGCCGACCAGCACGTACTCGGCGTCCTCCAGCTTGTAGCCCATGGCCCGGGCGTAGTGCCGGCCGGTCAGGGCGCCGAAGTCGGCCATGGCCTGGTCCGTCAGGGCCTGCACGTGGTCGAAGTAGAACGGCCGCTGCGCCGCCACGCCCTGGGCGTAGCTGTCCTGGTTCTGGACGGTGCCCAGCATGGCCGGGTAGTCGAAGTCGAAAAGCTCGGGGATCCGACGACGCTTCGCGCCGAACACCAGCCGCTGGGCCGCCGTGGGCGAGTCGATCATGTCGGCCGGGTCGCCCAGGTACTCCTTGATCAGCGCCCGCTCCGGCAACCGGATCGTCTCGATCACATGGCTCGTCAGGAACCCGTCCTGGGCGATGAGCCCCGGGTTCAGCGTCAGCTCGGCCACCTTGTGGGCGATCAGGTTAAGGTCCGCCGCGCTCTGCACGTCCCTGGCGAAAAGCTGGAAGAAGCCGGTGTCATCCACGCAGTGGTAGTCATCGTGGCCGGCGTGCACGTTGAGCGCGTGCTTGGTCATGGCCCGGGCGGCCACGTTGAGCACGTAGGTCAGGCGCTTGCCCACCGCCGCGTACAGGCTCTCGTGCATGTAGGCGATGCCCTGGCCGCTGGAGAAATTCGTGGCGCGCAGGCCCGTCATGCTCATCCCCGCCGTCACGCCCGCGGCCGCGTGCTCGCCCTCAGGCTCGAAGAACAGGAGTCGTCGACCGTTCACGTTGGTGACGCCGTGGGCCTGTGCCAGCGCCCAGCCCTCGCCCATCTGGGTCGACGGCGTGATGGGATAGGCGCCCGCGGCCTCACTGGCTGCGGTCTCCATCAGGACGATGGCTTCGCTGCCGTCCGTGGCTTGCGGGTCCCCGGGGTAGCGGGGCTCGGTCTTCGGCTCGTCCTTCCGGGCAGCAAACGGGATTTTCATCAGGCTCTCCCTGCGACAATGGGCTCGCGGAACTGCGAGCCGTCGACCCAAGCGATCGCTCCCGTCGGACAACGGGCGATAGCGTCCTCGTTTTCAAGCTCGATCACCGAGTAATCCACCACGGCCAGACCGTTCTTCATCTCGATCAGTCCGGCGGGAGCGTCGACCGCGCAGCGGCCGCACGCGTTGCAGGCCACGGCGCAGACATCGGTCGCCGCGTCCCCGTCCAGCAGGTTCTTGCACTGCACGAGCAGGTGCGCGTCCAGGGGCAGGATCACGAAGAGGTCCAGCGGACACGCGTCCACGCAGTCACCGCACGCCGTGCAGGCATCCGGCTCCACCACCGGCAACCCGGCATCGTTCATCACGATGGCCTCGAAGTCGCAGGCCACCGCGCAGTCGGCGAGACCGACGCACCCCCAGGTGCAGCCCTTCCCTCCGCCTCCAACGGTCACCGCCGCGAGGCAGCTCTCCACGCCGTAGTAGTCGGCCCGTTGCAGCGCCACGTCGCTGCCGCCGGCACAGAGCAGCCGGGCGACCCGCCTGTCAACGGAAGAGCGTCGTGTAGGGAAAGAGTGTA
>CAYXJH010000122.1:0-8568 GCA_964465415.1 uncultured Gemmatimonadaceae bacterium | reverse complement strand
GGGGCCGCGGCCTCCCCCCCGCTGCTACAACGGGCGGCCGACCGCGGCTGGCCGGTGCTCGCCACGTACGGCCTGACTGAGACCTGCTCTCAGGTCACCACCCAGCCGCTGGAGACCACCAACCGCGGGGACCTCGGCGCCGGGCGGCCGCTTCCGGGCATCGGTGTCCGGATCGCGGCGGACGGCCAGATCATGGTGAGAGGGCCGACGCTGCTCTCGGGCTACCTGACCCCGCAGGGGATCGCTCCGCCGCGGCTGGAGGACGGCTGGTTTCCGACCGGCGACCAGGGCCGGCTCGACGGAGCCGGGAACCTCCATGTGTCCGGCCGCCGCGCGGACCGGATCGTCACCGGCGGCGAGAACGTGGACCCGGTCGAGGTCGAGCTGGCGCTGGAGCAGGCGAAGGGGGTCCGTCGAGCGTGTGTGTTCTCCGAACCGGACCCCGAATGGGGGGAGGTGGTATGCGCCGCAGTAGTCGGGGAGCCGGATCTCGATCTGCTGACGTTGCGCAGCGACGTGGCCCGGGCCCTCGCGCCGTTCAAACGCCCTCGCCGGATCGCCCTGTTGCAGGAGCTGCCGCTAGGCGGAACGGGCAAGACGGACCGGGCTGCGGTGGCCCGCCTGGCTCGCCCGGAGCTTCGACCCTTCTGAGCTGCACCGCGCGCTAACCGCCTCCCGTTTCGAGCGCATGCCGCAACGCGGCGGGAATCTCGTTGCGGCGGAACGTCTCGGGATCGACGGACACGTGGACCGTCCTCCCTTCGCACGCCACGCCCCCGGCGGCCTCGATGCGGTACCGCACGCTGAACTCCGTCTCGCTCACCTCGACCCCGACGATGGACACCTCGATGGCGTCACCGAATCGGAGCGGTCGTCGATAGTCCGCCTCCGCATGGCGAAGCGGGGCGACCCAGGTCCGATCGCGGAGCGCCGCCTCCAGCGGCGAGCCACGCGATCGAAGGAAGCCGACGTACACGTCATGGAAGTAGTCGAAGACCCGGGCATAGAACACGATTCCCGCCGCGTCCACGTCCTGGAACGCCACCACCCATCGCTCGGTATGCAGCGCGTCGCCCGACCCGCGTGCCGACCCGTGCGGAACTCCCCCCACGCGCGTCATTTTTCAGCCAGCGCGTGCATCTCAACCGGAGGCAGCGACAGCCTCGCGCGCTCGTGTTCCAGCAGCCAGCGCTTACGCCATAGCCCGCCGCCATAGCCGGTCAACGTGCCGTCAGCCCCCACCACCCGGTGGCAGGGTATCACGAGGGCGATCCGATTGTCGCCGTTGGCCCGTGCCACCGCCCGCACCGCGGAGGGCGCGTCGATCAGCCGGGCCTGTTCGGCGTAGCTGCGCGTGGACCCGTACGGCACGGTCCGCAACGCGGCCCAGACCCGCGTCTGGAACTCGGTCCCCGTAGTCACGAGCGGGGTCCGGAACTCCAGCAGGTCGCCGGCGAAATAGTCATCGAGCTCGGCGGCCAGGCCCGCTCCAATGTCGGTCATGCCCGGCACATAGGCGCAGTCGAGGCGCTGGGCGACGCGGCGCAGCTGGGTCTCGAGCATAGGACGATCGGCGAACTCCAGCAAACAGACTCCTTCCTCCGCTGCACCCAGCACCATGGGCCCGAGCGGTGTGAGCACGCGACTGAGGTGGACCACAGGCTTGTCGCGGCTCCGGGCGGCCGATCGGCCGGTGATCTGCCGGAGCGCGTCCTGGAACCCGCTCAGCGATTCGTAGCCGTTGCCGAAGGCGGCTCTGGTAATCGCCGTCCCGCGAGCGAGCTCGCCCATGGCCCGGGCCAACCGGCGCCCGCGCTGGTACGCGTGGAAGGTCATGCCATGGTGGCGCTTGAACCACCGTCGCACCGAAGCCGGGTCCAGCCCCCGTGCGCGCAGGTCACCGTCGCGAAGTCTGGCTGAAGGGTCGCCCTCAACCTCGCGCAGCAAAAGGCGTATCGGGTCCGGGGTCCGTCCGGCCGGCTCCAGCGGGCGACACCGCTTGCACGGGCGGAAGCCGTGCGCCAGCGCTTCGCGGGCCGAGCCATGGAACTCGACGTTCCGGCGGGCGGGCTTCCGTGCGGGGCACGACGGGCGGCAAAAGATGCGTGTCGTAGTGACGGCGGTGAAGAAGATGCCATCGTAGTGGGTGTCCCGGCGGAGGACGGCAGCATACATTTCATCGGCCGAAGGGAGCGTCCGCTGATACATACGGTGGTTCCGATCGAGGGAGCGGGTTCACGTACCTGTCCTCCCAACATACCACCGGCCCGTGAAGATCTCGACCGGAAACTGGACGCGGAATCCCCGAACCGGGCGGCTGCCTGTCGCCCGTGAAACTCGCGGCCGTCGTGATCCGTAGTAGCGAGAAGCATTTCCCGACCCCTACACGCCCGGTACGCGATTGCCGATTCTCCATGACCTCCGTTACGGGGCGCGCCTGTTGGCGAAGCGCCCCGTCCTCTCCGGCATCACGGTCCTCACCCTGGCTTTGGGCATAGGGCTCACAACGCTGATGTTCAGCCTGGTGAACACGGCGATGATCAAGGGTCTGCCCTTCGAAGACCCGGACCGCCTGGCGGGCGTGGTTCGACACGACGTGTCCCGGGGTTGGGAGAACATGAGCGTGCCGCTGCACGAGTTCGAGGAATGGCAGGAAGAGCAGCGGGCGTTCGAGTCGTTGGCCGGCTATACGACCGGCACGTTCAACGTGAGCGGGACGGAAGGCGCCGAACGATACGATGGGGCGTGGGTTACGGCCAACCTCTTCGAGATCCTTCGTGTCCGTCCAATCCTGGGCCGGTCATTCACGGCGGAAGAAGCGCGTCCCGGCGCCCAGGCGGCGGCGGTGATCAGCCACCGGGTGTGGCAAGACCGGTTCGGCGGATCCCAGGATGTGCTCGGCCAGACGCTGCGGATCAACGGCGAGGAAGCGACGATCGTCGGCGTGATGGGCGAGCGCTTCATGTTCCCTGTGTCCCAGTTGATCTGGTTGCCGGAGCGACGCAGCGCGGCGGCGTACGAGCGCGGCCAGCCCGGCACGCCGCACCTGCAGGTAATCGGACGCCTTCTCCCCGGGATGTCCCTGGACCAGGCGAACGTCCAGGTCGCCACGATGGCGCAGCGGCAGGCCGCGGCCCATCCCGAGACGAACGAGAACATCGGCGCCAACGCGCAGCCGCTGGCTTACTCCTACATCCCCAAGGAGCCGAGGCGGCTGCTGCTCGTCATGCTGGGGGCGGTATTCGGGGTATTGCTGATCGCGTGCGTGAACGTGGCCAACCTGTTGCTGAGCCAGGCCGCGCTCCGGGCCAAGGAAGTGGGCATCCGCACTGCCCTGGGAGCAAGCAGGCTCCGGGTCGTTCTCCAGTTCCTCACCGAACCCCTCGCCCTGGCCTGCCTGGGCGCGCTCCTCGGACTCGGGATCGCGGGCATCGGGATCCGGCTGTTCCAGAACGCGATCGCCGCTACGAATCCGCCGTTCTGGCTCGACTTCAGCATCGACGGCACCGTGCTGCTGTTCGTGGTGGCCATCACGCTGTTCAGCACGATCGTGTCCGCCGTGCTCCCAGCCCTGCGCGCCTCCGGCAGCAATGTCAGCGAAGTGCTGAAGGATGAGACACGGGGGGCATCCAGCTTCCGCGGCGGGCGTCTGACCCGTGCACTGGTCGTGGTGGAGGTGGCGCTGTCGATGGTCCTCCTCGTGGGGGCCGGCCTCATGACGCGCAGCGTAGCGGAACTGGCGTCGATCGACTTCGGTTTCGACCCTGAGGCGGTGTTCACGGCCCGGTTCGGGCTGCCGGAGGCGGACCAGGGGTATGCCGACCCGGCCAGCCGCACCCGATTCTTCGAGGCTGTCGAGGCGAGGCTTGCCGATGAGCCCGATGTGCTGGCCGTCTCCCTCACCAGCTCATTGCCCGGGAGCTGGTCGAATATGCAACGGTTCGAGATCGAGGGGCAGAGCTACGATCGACCCGCGGACCAGCCTTCGACGCGCAGCGCGGTGGTGACGCCCGGCTTCTTCGACACGTTCGACGCCCCGATCCTCCAGGGCCGTGGCCTCGAGGCAGGTGACCGGGACGGCACAATGCCGGTCGCCGTCGTGAACCAGAGCTTCCAGGGCCGGTATTTCCCGGCCGGGGACGTCATTGGCAGCCGGATCCGGCTGGGCGAAGGGAACGGCGAGCGGGAGTGGTTGACGGTCGTGGGCGTCGTCCGGGACCTCCACATGGGCGGCCCCGAGAACGAGGAACCGGAAGGCTTGTATCTGCCGCTCAGTCAGCAGTCCGCGCGGTTCATGAGCATCGCCGCGAGGACGCGCGGCGCTCCCTCGGCCCTCACGCCCCGTGTCCGGGCGGCCGTGGCGAGCGTGGACTCGGACATCCCGATCTACTGGACCCGCACGCTGGCGGAAGGGATCGCGGTTTCGACCTGGTTCTACCGCGTGTTTGGCGTCCTGTTCATGGTGATGGGCCTGGTCGCCCTGTTCCTCGCCGCCATTGGCCTGTACGGCGTCATGTCCTTCGCCGTGAGCCGTCGGACCCGGGAGATGGGGGTGCGGATGGCGCTGGGCGCCGGCAACGGGGACGTGCTCCGCCTCGTGATGCGGCAGGGCGTAGCGCAGCTCGGCATCGGACTCGCCATCGGCCTTGCCCTGGCGTGGGGTGTGTCGTCGCTGCTGGCGGGCTTCCTGTTCGGCGTCGACCCACGCGACCCGTTCACGTTCCTCGCCACCATGGCCGTGCTGGTAGCGACGGGGCTTGCGGCGTCCTGGGTCCCCGCCCGTCGGGCGACCCGGGTGAGCCCGCTCGTGGCGCTCCGTTACGACTAGGCGCCGTTCCCTATTTGACCCGATCTCGCCGCCGGGCCTACCTTCCGGCCGCCCGCAGGAGGCGAGTGTCCCGCAGTACGGGAGGGTCCCGGCATGGCGATTCCGTTCTTCGCTCAAATCCGCAGCTACTTCGACGCAGCGGCCCCGGCCACGGGGCTTCCGGCTGGCCTGCTGCAACAGATCCGAGCCTGTAACAACGTCTACCACATGAGCTTCCCGCTGGAGCGGGACGACGGATCCATCGAAGTCATCGAGGGGTGGCGCGCCCAGCATAGCGCGCACAAGCTGCCGATCAAGGGCGGCTTTCGATTCGCCCTGGAAGCATCCGAGGACGAGGTGACGGCACTGGCCGCGCTCATGACATTCAAGTGCGCCGTCGTCGACGTCCCCTTCGGCGGTGGGAAGGGCGCGGTCAAGATCGACCGCAGCAAGTACTCGCCGGATGAGATCGAGCGGATCACCCGCAGGTACAGCTTCGAGCTCATCGCCAAGAACTTCCTCGGCCCCGGTACCGACGTTCCCGCCCCGGACTATGGGACGGGTCCCCAGGAGATGGTCTGGGTTGCGGACACGTACGCGGCGCTGTCACCGGGCCTGGAAGCGGCGGGATGCGTGACCGGGAAGCCGATCCCCCATGGAGGCATCCGCGGTCGGCTCGAGGCTACGGGCCGTGGCGTCTTCTATGGGCTCCGCGAGGTTTGCGCGCGGAAGGACGACATGCAGCGTCTCGGCCTGGAGCCGGGCCTCGAGGGCAAGACCGTGGTCGTACAGGGCCTCGGCAATGTCGGGTACCACTCGGTCAAGTATCTCCGGGAAGGCGGCGCCCTCATCACGGCCATTGCCGAATACGAGGGCGCGATCCAGTCCGATGACGGGCTTGACCCCGACGCCGTCGCCGCGCACCGAAAGGAGACGGGCTCCATCCTGGGGTTCCCCGGCGCCCGCGACATCCCCCGATCCGCCGACGCGCTGGAGCTGGAGTGCGATATCCTGATCCCGGCCGCACTCGAGAACCAGATCACGGAGGGCAACGCCGATCGGATCCGGGCCAAGATCATCGCGGAAGGCGCGAACGGTCCGGTCACGGCCGACGCGCACCAGACCTTGGTCGCACGGGGCATCCTCATCGTCCCGGACCTGTACATCAACGCCGGAGGCGTGACGGTCTCCTACTTCGAATGGATCAAGAATCTCTCACATGTCCGGTTCGGCCGGATGAACAAGCGCTTCGTCGCCTCCAGCCATCTGCGCCTGCTCGCGGCCGTAGAGAAGGCCACCGGCCACACGTTCGATGACGACACAGTGAGAACCACGGCCGTTGGCCCGAGCGAGATCGACCTGGTCAATTCGGGGCTGGAAGAGACCATGGCGGTGGCGTACGAGGAGATCCACGAAACGGCGGCGACGCGGGACGTCGACCTCCGAACGGCGGCGTACATCCTGGCCATCGCGAAAGTCGGCACGATCTATCAGGACAGGGGGATCTTTCCCTGACCGAAAGAAGAGGAAGGGGAGCGACTCGACCTCGGCGGCGTCGTTGTCGCTGGCGAGGAACTACAGGCGGAGGGTGGGAGATACTCGGGGCATGGATTCGCCGAGCCCGAGGTGAAGTCGGTCCTTCAAGGGTCCGTTTGTACTCCGCTCCCGCGTTGATTCAGACGCTCTGCGCGCCGGTATATGTCAGGGCCTTTGATTAGGTAAACAGGAAAACGCGCCGACTTCCCTCATCCAGGGCATGGCGTCCCACGGATTGCGTGCACGCCTGATTGGGTCTATTGTCCACAAACGAGGCCAGCCCGGGGGAGCCGACTGGGCGCTTCGTCCCTCTCCCCCCGGTTTGTTCTACTCCATCCGAAATGCGCGTACGATGTCCTCGCCGCCCAATCTGACCGAGGTTCTGCAGGCCGTCCGGGGCGGGGACCGCGATGCGATCGACCACCTCTTCCAGACCGTCTACCACGAGCTCGAGCGCATTGCCCATGGCCAGCGGGTGCGGTGGCAGGGTAACGAGACGCTCGACACGAGCGCGCTGGTCCATGAAGCGTATATCAAGCTCGTGGACCAACAGGAGGTGGAGTGGCAGGATCGGGCGCACTTCTACGCGGTGGCGGCCACGGCCATGCGGCACATCCTGATCAACTACGCGGAGCGAAGAGGCGCAGCGAAACGCGGCGGCAGCGTGGTGCACGTGCCGATCGACGATGCCAATCCGGTCCCTGCGGAAGGGGTGGACGACCTGCTTGCGCTCAACGTGGCGCTGGAGGAGCTGGGCAAGGTGGCGGAACGGCAAAGCCGGGTGGTCGAATGTCGGTTCTTCGGCGGGCTCGGGATCCGCGAGACCGCCGAGGCGCTGGGAGTCTCTGCCGCCACTGTGGAGCGGGACTGGGCCTTGGCCAGCGCCTGGCTCCGGCGGACGCTGGACGGTTCGTTCGTGGAGGGCGCATGAACCGCCCCCGCCTGCCGGACTCGGACCGCTGGGAAGAGATCCAGGCCATGTTCGACGCCGCGCTCGCCGTCGAGCCAGCGCGCCGCCGTCACGTCCTGGCCGAAGCGTGCGCGGGGGACAACGTGTTGCGACGCGAGGTGGAGGCGCTGCTCCTTGCGCACGACGGCGCGGACGAGTTCCTGGGGGGAGTGGCGCGCCGGGCGGGTGTCCTGTACGGGGAGCGGGAGGAAGCCGGTTTCGCGGAAGGACGGCGGCTCGGGGCGTACCGGCTGATTCGAGAGCTCGGGCGCGGCGGGATGGGCGCGGTGTACCTGGCCGCGCGCGCGGACGGAGAGTTCGAGAAAGAGGTCGCGATCAAGCTCCTGCCACTCGGTCTCGTGGCCGGGCCGGCCCGCGACCGGTTTCTGGCGGAGCGGCAGATCCTCGCGGGCCTCGAGCACCCGGGCATCGCGCGTCTGCTGGATGCCGGCATCGCGGACGACGGTACGCCGTTCTACGTCATGGAGTATGTGGAGGGCGAGGCGATCGACGTGTATTGCGATCGCCGGGAGCTCGGCGTCGATGAACGCATCCGCCTCTTCCTCCAGGTGTGCGAGGCGGTGGAGCACGCCCACCGCAACCTGGTGGTCCACCGGGACCTGAAGCCGGGCAACATCCTGGTCACGCCGTCCGGAACGGTCAAGCTCCTCGATTTCGGCATCGCGAAGGTGCTGGATGCGGCCCAACAGGGTGAAGCGACGGCGCTGACCCAGGCGGCCGGACGGCCCATGACGCCGGCGTACGCGAGTCCCGAGCAGGTGCGGGGCGAGCCGATCACCACCGCGGCGGACGTATACTCACTCGGTATCCTGTTGTACGAGCTTCTGACCGGTGTGCCGCCGTACGAGGTGGCTGGGCTATCACCAACCGAGCTGGAACGTCTGGTCTGCACACAGGACCCCATCGCGCCGAGCGCCGCGCTGGGCCGGACCGGCGCGACCGCGGCGGGAATGAAGCGGGTCCGTCGCCTGCGGGGCGACCTGGACACGATCATTCTGATGGCTCTGCGAAAGGAGCCGGACCGACGCTATCCGTCGGTGGCGGCGTTCGGGGCGGACCTGAACGAGCACCTGGCGGGCCGGCCGGTCTCGGCCCGCCCGAATCGGGTCACGTACCGGGCGGCCAAGTTCGTGCGCAGACGTCCGGGCGTGGTCGCGGCGCTGGCGGCCGTCATGGTCGTCGTCCCGGGGTATATGGGAACGCTGGTCCTGCACGCGGACCGGCTGGAGGCGGAGAGGCACCTGGCGCAGGCTGA
>CAYXJH010000121.1:0-8584 GCA_964465415.1 uncultured Gemmatimonadaceae bacterium | reverse complement strand
CCCGAGACCCGAGACCCGAGACCCGAGACCCGAGACCCGAGACCCGAGACCCGTGTTTCGCCGGTGTCCGAAACGCGTTGCCCGCCTTACCTTCGAAGTCGAAGTCGAAGTCGAAGTCGAACGTCAACCATCGCCATGCACCCGATCCACGACCTCGAACCCGGACCGGAGCCACCGGAGCGGATCCACGCGTACATCGAGATTCCGCGGGGTGAGCGTAACAAGTACGAGATCGACAAGGCGACAGGCGTGTTGCGGTACGACCGGCTGCTGCACAGCGCCATGCATTATCCGGGCGATTACGGTTTCATCCCCCGGACGCTGGCGGAGGATGGCGATGCATTGGACATCCTGGTGCTGATCACCTCGCCGACGGTACCGGGGTGCCTCATCGAGGTGCGGCCGGTGGGGATGTTCGAGATGCGGGATGAGAAGGGACGGGACGACAAGGTCCTGGCCGTCCCGCTGGCCGACCCCTTCCTGCGGGAGTTTCGCGAGCTGGACGACGTGCCCTCCCACACGCTGCGGGAGATCGACCACTTCTTCGCGGTCTACAAGGAGCTGGAGGAGAAGGAGACCGAGACGGGCGGCTGGCACGACCGTGCCGCGGCCCACGACGCGATCGAGCGATCCATCCGGACGTACCGGGAGGTCGGCGGGCGCGTGGGTTGAGCCGTCAGCCGGCCGGTCCCGAAGCCTGGTGACCCTTCGTCACCGGTCCCGGACCACGTCCTCCAGCCGGCTCGCGTCCTGGACGACGTCGGCCAGGCGGGTCTCCCGAAAGAAGTGGGCGACCTCGGTGGCCACGCTCTTCCAGTGCTCATGGATGATGCACGGCGTCACGTCGCTGCACTCCTTCCGTCCCAGCAGGCAGGTCCGGCGCGCCTCAATGTCATCGAAAGGCGCCACGACGTCGTACAGCGTGATGGTGGCGGCGGGTCGCGCGAGTGAGAACCCGCCGCGGGGGCCTCGCATGGACTGGAGCACGCGACCCTTTACCAGCGTATGCAGAATCTTCGAGAGGTAGTTGCGAGGGACGTCCAGGCGCTGGGCGATCTCATCCACGCGTACCGGTCCCGCACCCTCGTGCTCCCCGAGGTAGAGCATGGCGCGGAGCGCGTACTGCGCCGTGTTGGACAGCACTCCCTACCTCGAGGCTCCTCGACGCCGTATCAGCGATCGGCCGTGGCGCCGGCCATCGTCTGCTGACCCCGCTTGCCGTCTTCGTACGGCCGCTCATCATAGCCCGTATAGATCTGCCGCGGCCGGGAGATGGCCTGCTCGGAGTCCCGCAGTAGCTCTTCCCACTGGGCGAGCCAGCCGACCGTGCGAGGGATCGCGAACAGGACCGGGAACATGGCGACCGGGAAGCCGAGCGCCTTGTAGATGATGCCGGAATAGAAGTCGACGTTCGGGTAGAGACCGCGCTCCACGAAGTAGTCGTCCTCCAGGGCGATCCGCTCGAGCTCCACGGCCAGCTCCAACAGGGGGTCCTTGCCGGTGACTTCGAAGACCTGCGGCGCGAGCTCGCGCAGGATCTTCGCTCGCGGGTCGTAGCTCTTGTAGACCCGGTGGCCGAAACCCATGAGGCGGAACTCGCCCTCCTTCGCCCGCTTCACGTACTCCGGGACCCGGTCCTTGTTGCCGATTTCGTTGAGCATGCGAAGCACGCGCTCGTTCGCTCCGCCGTGCAGCGGCCCGTAGAGGGCGGCCGCGCCGGACGCCACGGCGACGTACGGGTCGGCGTGGGAGCTTCCCACCGTTCGCATCGTCGTCGTGCTGCAGTTCTGCTCATGGTCGATGTGCAGGATGAACAGGACATCCAGCGCTTTCTCCAGGACCGGGTCGGGCTCGTAGTTCCGTTCCGACATCCGGTACATCATGCTGAGGAAGTTGCCCGCGAAGCTCAGGTTGTTGTCCGGATACACGTACGGCATGCCCATGCTGTGCCGGTACGCGAACGCCGCGATCGTGGGCACCTTCGCGATCAGCCGGATCACCTGTTTGGCCCGGATCTCCGGGTCCTGGATGTTCTGCGCGTCCGGATAGAACGTGGACAGCGCCGCTACGGTGCTCACGAACATCCCCATGGGATGGGCCGTGTGATGGAACCCGTCCATCACCTTCTTGAGGTTCTCGTGGATGAATGTGTGGTACGTGATCTGGTGGGCCCATTCCTCGGCCTGCTCCGGCGATGGCAGCTCCCCGAACAGCGTCAGGTACGCCGATTCCAGATAGTCGCTCTCCTCGGCGAGCTCCTCGATGGGTATGCCACGGTACCGTAGGATGCCTCGATCGCCGTCGATGAAGGTGATCGAACTCTTGCATGCCGCCGTGTTCTTGAACGCCGGGTCGTAGCTCAGCAGGCCGAAGTCGTTCTCCGAGAGCTTGATCTTGCGTAGCTCCTGCGCCGGTATGGCCGATCCGTACTCGGGATAGGTACCGTGGAAGATGGGCACCTCGTACTGCTTGCCCGTCCGATTGTCGATAATGGTAAGCGTGTCCGGCATGGCATGGCCTCCTGGAAGGGAAGCGTCGGACCTCCGACGCCGATTTTCTCGGGACAAGGTAGCCGTCAATATACTGGATCGCGACGTCTGTCACGTCTGTAGGAATAGAGCCCGACCCGTTTGTCGGGTAAAGCCCTACGGCCGAGGTGCAACGAGGAGGGCGGAGCCATGTCGGACAGGGGGATGATCCAGGTCAACCGTCGCTATGCTCTCCCGCGCGCGGAGCTACAGTTCCGCGCGAGCCGCTCCGGCGGGCCCGGCGGCCAGCATGTGAACACCACCGCCAGCCGGATCCAGCTGTTCTGGGACGTGGCCGGCTCGTCGTCGCTCTCGGAGCGCCGACGGCAGCTGCTCCTCGTTCGTCTCGCGAGCCGGCTGGATGCGGAGGGGGTGCTTCAATTGACCGTCGATACGCACCGCAGTCAGCATCGCAACAAGGAGGAGGCGGTCGAGCGACTGGTCGCGATGGTTGCCGAGGCATTGCGGCCCCGGAAGACGCGGAAGACGACCCGTCCCACAGCGGCGTCGCGTGAGAAGCGGCTGCGGGCGAAGAAGCGGCGGGGCGATGTGAAGAAGCTCCGCGGCCGCGTGCGGGACGAGCCGTAGGGAGTCGTGCGAACGGTTCTTGCAATCGCGTAGGCGCCTACGGTACGGCAGGGGCCGCGACCGCGGCCGGTTGTTGCCGGTCCGCACGTTAGAAAACGACCCGTCCAGCGCGGCCTGCGCTCGGGACCGGCGCGGCCGGGTCGTTGGGGGGTGCCATTGGTCAAAGGCGAACGAGTGTCCGCGCTCGTAGGTGATCTGCTGGAGGGAATCGCCGGGCGCATGGAGGATGTGGCCGAGGAGGCCGGCGTCTCGTACTCGGCGCTCTATTCGTGGGCGACGGGCCGCCGCCGGCCGGGTCGCCGCAACCTCGAGAAGCTGGCGACGCTGGCGGAGGCACGAGCGTCCCGCCTGGAACGGCTGGCGGCGCAGCTACGCGAGCAGGTAGGCGGAAACGGCCGGGGCTCAGGAGGCTGAGCCGCGAGCTTGCGGCCGCGTCCGGGCTCGACCTGCGTCTAAAGATCTCCGACACGCGGGCGGCAGAGCGATCCGCCATCGATTCCACGGTCCTCGCCTTCGCGAGACCTCCGCTTGACAACCGGGGGAAGGGTGGCGGACAATGCAGGCATGAATGGAATGAATCTGATCGTTACGATCGTCATCGTGCTCGCTGCCCTGGCGGTGCTCGCGTGGCTGGTGCGGAGGGGGCGTCAGGGCGGCGACGGCGCGGCGACGGCAGGGCCGGCGGCGGACCGAACCGGAACCGGGACGCATCCTGCCGAAAGACCTGCGACCCGGACCGAGGAGCGGCCGGGTGGCTTTGCCGACCTGGTTGAAGGCGAGGATCTACAGCGCGGCATCCAGAAGATGGGGTGGCTGGAGCCGCGGCCAATCCAGGTACGCACCATCGACGCGATCCGAAGCGGTCGCGACCTGCTGGTGAGCGCGCCCGAAGGCTCGGGCAAGTCCGGCGCCTACATCATCCCGGCACTCGATCGCCAGCTGCACCGGGAGGGACTGTACACGCTGGTCATCAGCCCGACGGCGGACATGGTAAAGGATATCGCCGAGCAGGCCGCCGCGCTGGCGAAGGAAGGTGATCTCTGGGTCGGCGCCGTTCACGGCGGCGTCCCGGCCGTCGACCAGGTCCGCGATCTCCGGGCCGGGTTCGACGTTCTGGTCGCCACACCCGACCGGCTCCTCGACCATCTGGACGCGGGCAATGTACGGCTCGACCAGGTCGAGATCCTCGTCTTCGACCCGATCGACACCTTGCTCCAGCGGGGCAAGCACTCGCAGATCGAGCGGATCCTCGAGATCACCCCGGAGGGCAAGCAGATCATCCTGGTCGGCCGCACGCTGTCGGGCGAGGCGCAGGAGGTGGCCCGGACCAGCCTGCGCGATCCCCTGTCCGTCACGGCGCAGGGCGACGGGCCCGGCCGGCGCCATGGTCGGGGCTTCGAGACGCCCGATCGGGTGATCCCCCAGGGGCTGGCGGCAGGCGCCGAAGGGGAGATCACCGGGACCGTTCGCTGGTTCAGCAACAGCAAGGGGTTCGGATTCATCGAGCCTGACGACGGCGGCGAGGACGTATTCGTCCATCACTCCAACATCGCCGGCGACGGATTCAAGTCCCTGGACGACGGCCAGCGGGTCGGTTTCCGGCGGGTCCCGACGGAGAAGAGCCCTGAGGCCAGGGAGGTCCGTGCGCTCTGACCCTCCGGGAGCAGCGCGGCGCGACTCTTGAAGTATGGGGCGTTTGTGAGCGAGCCCGATCTGGAGGGATCCGATGACAGAGCGGCGGCATGATCGGCGCAGGGCGCCCAGCAGCCTGACCGTACGGCCACGGCAAAGCCCCGCCAACGTCCTCATCCTGGTGGTCATCGGCGTGCTCGGCGCGACCGCCGTGGCGGCGGTGTTCTTCGGTGGCGGCCTCGAGGAGACCACCCCGCACGGCCAGGTCCTCACGTCGCTCCAGCGGCTGGCTGATGCTCAGGATGCCCATTTCCGCGAGACCGGCGCGTTCGCCGAATGGATGCACACCCTGGACGTCGAGACCCCCGAGGGCATCCGCCTCGACCTGGCGCGGGCGAACCGCACGAGCTGGGAAGGTATCGCCAGCCACCCCGCCGGCCTGACGTGCATCCAGGAAGGAATGGTGCAGAACGGCCAGGCCCAGCGCGAGCCGCCCATCTGCTTCGCGACGTCCGACTGACCACGTCCCCGGCACAGCACAGCCACCGTTGACACGAGCCTGTCCTCCCCGGACCTTCACGCATGAACAGGATCGCGGGCAAGCTGGCGCTGGTGACGGGGGCGAGCTCCGGTATCGGTGAGGCGTGTGCTCGCCGCTTCGCCGCCGAAGGCGGAGACGTCGCCCTCTGGGCGCGCCGGGAGGACCGCCTCAGCCGGCTCGGTGAAGATCTGGCGCGCGAGCACGGCGTCGCGGTGCACCTCTCGACCGTGGATGTGCGTGACCGGACCGCCGTCGAGCGCGCGGCGACGGAGCTCCTGGATGTGGCGGGCCCACCCCATATCGTGGTGAACAACGCGGGGCTGGCCTCCGGGCTGGATCCGGTCCAGGAAGGGGACTACGAGGACTGGGACCGGATGATCGACACGAACGTGAAGGGGCTCCTCCACGTGACCCGGACGCTCCTGCCGGCGATGATCGGGGCGCAGCGAGGGCACATCATCAATATCGGGAGCACGGCGGGCTACATGGTCTATCCCAAGGGGAACGTCTACAACGCGACGAAGTATGCGGTCACGGCACTGACGGAGGGGATGAACCTGGACCTGGCCGGCACTCCGCTGCGCGTTTCGAGCATCGATCCGGGATTCGTCGAGACGGAGTTCTCGGTTGTCCGGTTCCACGGCGACCGCGAGCGGGCTACGGGTGTGTACCGGGGCTTCCAGCCGCTGACGGCCGACGACGTGGCGGACGCCGTGTGCTACGCGGCCAATCTACCGCCGCACGCGAACGTCCTGCATCTGGTGCTCCAACCCACCGCGCAGCGGAACGCGTACGTGGTCGACCGGGACTCACCTCACCCTACCACCAGCCGCCTCCCCTGATCTCGCTCGGGTCGAGCTTCCGATTGGCCCGTTTGGCGTTGACCAGCTGTTGATTCTCAAACGGCTTGACGAAGAGCACGCCGGCCACGAAGCCGCCGATGTGTGCCCAGAACGCCACGCCTGCCCCCGCCGCGGAGGTCTGGGTGCCGGCCACGAGTTGGATGAGGAACCAGTAACCGAGGAGGACCCAGGCCGGGAGGCGGATGATCTTGATGAGGATGATGATGATGAACAGGGTGTGGACCCGGACCCGCGGGTAGAGCACGAGGTACGCGCCCATGATCCCGCTGATCGCGCCGGATGCGCCCACCATGGGGATCGGCGAGCCCGGCGTGCTGACGATGTGGGCGCCGGCGGCGGCCAGGCCGGTGATCAGATAGAACAGCAGGAACCGGAACCGGCCCATGCTGTCCTCGATGTTGTTTCCGAAGATCCAGAGGAACCACATGTTGCCGATGAGGTGGAACCAGCCGCCGTGCAGGAACATGCTGGTCAGCAGCGCGGTCCAGCCGAGGCTCTCCTCCGGACACGGTGACGTGGCACCCGGCGGCAGCGCGGTCTCACGACCGGTCACGTCAGCGGGTACCGCGCCGTAGCGGCACACCGACTCGAGCATCGCGGTCCCATCGAAACCCGCCCCCTGCACGTATGCCCAGACCGCGACGTTCGTGGCGATGAGCAGCAACGTGAAGAGCGGAAAGATCTCCGTTGGATTCTCGTCCTTGAGCGGGAACATGGACCGGTGCCGGTCCGTTCAGCGTTCCAGGTGCACGCTCAGGAACCCAACGGTGAACGGCCACGCCCAGGTGCTGGCATCCAGGTTGGCCCCATCGCGCCCGTCCTGCTGGCGGAGGAACCCGTGCCCCGCGGCCTCGAACAGCTCCACCCGGTACAGATCGCGATCCAGGGCTTCCCGGGCGCGCGGGATCGTGGCGTTCACGCGCTGGTCGTCTTCGGCGTACAGCCCCAGCACGGGTGAGCGGATCCCGGCCAACGCGTCCTCTTCCGGTGACCCGCCGTAGTACACCACGGACGCGCCCAGGTCGGGATAGCGCGCGGCGTGGGCGAACGCGGCCGCACCGCCCCAGCAGAACCCGACCACGCCGTAGGATTCCCGGGCTCCCGGTAGCGCCATGGCGTACTCGGCCACAGCCCGGAGCTGCCGATGGACGACGTCGTCGGCCAACCCCCGGACGGCCGTCACGGCCGCGTCACGTTCCGGCTCCCCGTCGACCATGGCGACCCCGGCCATCGTCAGGAGGTCGGGCGCGACCGCCAGGAAGCCGTGAGCGGCCAGGTGGTCCGCGATGGCGCGGATCCAGTGCGTCACCCCGAAGATCTCGTGAATGACCAGGACGACCGGCGCATCATCTCGTCGCTCGGGATAGGCCACCCACGCCCGTACGCTGTCCTCGCCTACCCGGATCGTCGCCCACTCGGCATGGCGCGGCGAGGCATCCAGCGCCGCGCGTGCCGCGCCCGCGCCCGGTGGAATGCCCTGAGCGGACGCCAGGGAAGGGGCGAGGACCAGCATGCCCACCGGTATCGCCAGGATCCCGAGGGTACATGCGAAGGTCCGAGTCGCCCGGTGCCGCGGTCGTGCGTGCGCAGTCATGATCACCTCATGAGGTAGGGTCTCGCCGCCATTATCCGGCTCGGCCGGGGCCCGGGCAAGTACTCGGGTGGAACGGTACCGCTCGGCGCCCGCGGGCCGTGATGGATCGACTCTTGCTCCGGCATCGAGCGTACGAAAATCGAAGCGAGGAGTATTCATGGCGACGGAGAGTCTCGTCAGAATGTCGGGAGGGTGTCCGGTTCGTCGCTCCATTTGGATCCTGTGTGCCTTGCTCCTCGCGGCGCCGACCGCGCTCACGGGCCAGGTAATCGGCGCCGAGAGAGGGGGGGGCGGCCTCCACATCGTTCTGGGCGGCTTTGGCGGCCGGTTCGACCTCCAGGGTGCCCCCGAGATCGACATCCTGGGCGGCCGCGCGGGCCTGGGCCTGGGCGAGCTCGTCCAGCTGACCGGCTTCTACTGGCACGAGGTCGACTTCTCCGAGCAGGACTTCCTCGACGACCGGGCGTGGGGCGGCGAGGTGCAGCTCAACCTGAACGCCGGGTTCGGTGTGACGCCCTTCCTGACGACCGGGTTGGGACGGGTCCGGGCGGATACGCTGGAGGAGCAGACCGCCGCGATCCTTGGCGCCGGACTGCTCGTGCCGCTGGGACCGGTGGCCCTGCACGTCGCCGCGAGGGACTACATTTTCGGGGTCGGCGGACTCGGCGATGACACGGACGACCGCGGCACGACCCACAACTGGCTCTTCAGCGCCGGTGTGACGGCCACGCTGGGCCGGAGCCGGGCCCGGGAGCCCGTGGTCGCCGCCGCCCCGGTACCAGTCGCGGCGCCCGCTCCCACTGCCACTCCCACTCCCACTCCTGCGCCCACTCCCGCG
>CAYXJH010000120.1:0-8601 GCA_964465415.1 uncultured Gemmatimonadaceae bacterium | reverse complement strand
GCGCCGCTGACGGTGACCGTCACCTGGTCACTGCGGGCCTCGCTGGTCGCGGTGACCGTGGTGGAGCCGTCCGACTGGCTGGTGACGGTGCCGTCCTGAGAGACCTTCACGACGGACTCGTTGGCCGACTTGTAGGTGAACGAAGCGTTGTCGATGCGCGAGCCGCCACGGTCGAAGGCGACAGGCTTCAATTGCACCGAGGAGCTACCGGACAGGGAGATCTCGTCCTGTTCGATGGCGACGGAATCGACGACCTGGTTGATGCGCGCGTAGGAGGTGTCGGCCTGGTCGCAGCACGCGGCGGTCGCCACAATGAGCGCAACCCCCACGCCCTTGGCGGTGATGACTCCCATGTTATCCGTCTGAGCGATATTCGGATTGAGACTCTTCCAGGTCAAACCCGGCTGGGCAACCTGTGTTCCGTCGCTGTTGCTCACCGTGGCGGACACCGTTGCGGTGGCGTTGAGCCAGCGGAGCACGACGGTATCCGGCGATATCTTGACGCCGACCCTTCCCTCCTCCTTCGCCACGATCCGTAGCCGCGTCGTATCCGCTACGCTGCCGCTGCGCGCGATGATCAAAGGATACCCGGGAGCGACCCCCTTCACTACCCCGTCTTCGTTCACCGTGGCGCGGGTCGCGTCCGTGGTGGACCAACGCAGCGCCTTCGGGTTGACCGCGGCGCCATTGGCCCTGGCCAGGCTGGGTGTGATCTTGGCACTCGCGCCTACTTCCAGTGTCATCTCACTGGGCGAAAGGGAGAACGCTGGCGCGTCGGCTTCTATCTGGGGACCGGAGAAGGTACCGGCATCACAGCCGGCGAACGCGATGATACCGAGGAAGGTGAGGGAGGCCAGCGAGCGCTTCGTCGCGCGAATCATAAGACACACTTCCGTCAACGGGGATTGGCAACAGGTCCGGACGGGGAGTGTGGGGCCGGGCTCGCGAGCCAGGGGGCAAGCGCTGGACCCTCGTCCAGACGCCACGCGGCGATTTATTACAAGTGGGTCACGGGCGGGTAGTTAGCCCGGGTGACGGCGATCCTCCGCGGTGGCACGGCCGTGTCCGGGCCGGCAAACTTGTCGGCGTCTCGGAAAGAAGTTTGGGCAGGTCGGAGCGGTATCCGCGGCGCCCGGTGTGAGGCAAGCTCCTTGCATGAAACCCGGCGTTTGCCCGAGGACTCGATCACGGCATTCCAGTGCAATCAATGAACACCGGTCGCGCGCATCGGAGCGCAGCGGCGTCGCATGTCGCGGACGCGGCCTCGCCGGCTTCCGCGAGCGGCCCGATCCTCCACGTCCACGCGCCCGGCGCGGTCGGTGGCGCGGGCCGCGTGGTGCAGCTTCTGGCCAGCTCCCAGCAGAAGGCCGGGAACGACGTGACCGTGGCGGTGGTGCTGGACCGCGGTGACGACGGGTCCCGGTTCTGTGACCCGATCGAAGCGTCCGGCGTCCGGACGCGGCGGTGGCAGGTGCCGGCTCGTCGGTACGATCAGGATCACGCGCGCGTGGCCGCGCTCTGCAGGGAGCTCGGGCCCGGAGTGGTGCACACGCACGGGTATCGGGCCGACGTGGTGGCGGCCCACGCGGCCAGGCGGCTCGGGATACCGGTGGTGAGCACGGCCCATGGCTTCACGGGCGGGGACTGGAAGAATCGGCTGTTCCAGCGGCTGCAGTGCGGATCGTTCCGCCGGGCGGACGCGGTCATCGCGGTATCGGAGCGGCTCGCCGATGACCTGGCCCGGCGCGGCGTACCGGGCGATCGTATCCACGTGGTACCCAACGCCTATCCCGACGACGAGCCTCGCTTGCGTCCGGCGGCGGCGCGGGAGCGGCTGGGCGTGCCCGACGACCGGCTGCACCTCGGGTGGGTGGGCCGGGTCTCGCCGGAGAAGGGACTGGACGTGCTGCTGGACGCTTTGCCGAGCCTGGAGGACCTGCCGATCACCGTTTCCGTGGTCGGCGATGGGAGCGATCGCACGTCCCTGCGCGACCGGATTTCCGCGGCGGCCGCCGACCGCGTCCTGTGGCACGGGAGCCTGCCGGACGCCGGCGCGTTGTTCCCGGCGTTCGACCTGTTCGTCCTCAGCTCACGAACCGAGGGAACGCCGATGGTGCTGTTCGAAGCGATGGCGGCGGAGGTCCCGATCGTCGCTACGGCTGTGGGTGGAGTGCCGGACGTGGTCTCGGAGCTCGAGGCCGTGCTGACCCCGCCGGAAGATCCTGTAGCCCTGGCGTCGGCGATCCGGAGCGCGCTGTTGGACCGCGACGCCGCCGGGGCCCGTGCTCGGGCGGCGAGGCGTCGTCTGACGGAGCAGTTCGGCGTGGGCGCGTGGGTCGAACGCCATGCCGATGTGTACCGCCAGGCCAGGGCTCCCCGCCCATGACGACGACCCTGGGCATCGTCCTGGTGGCCGCCCCCGTCGTGCTGCTGCTCTACGCGTACGCGGGGTATCCGCTGATCCTGGCGGTCCTGGCCCGGTTCCGGCCGGCCCGCGAGTCGCCGGCGCCACCAGCCGAGTGGCCGGCGATCAGCATCACGGTCCCGGCTTACAACGAGGAGGCGCAGATCCGCGAGCTGCTGGAGAGCCTCCTGGCCATCGACTATCCGGCGGACCGCCGCCAGATCCTGGTGGTCTCCGACGCGTCGACGGACGGGACGGATGCGATCGTGGCAGGGTTCTCGGATCGGGGGGTGGAGCTGCTTTCTCTACACCCGCGGGCGGGGAAGACGGCGGCCGAGAACGCGGCGCGCCGGCAGCTCCGGGGCGAGATCGTGGTGAATACGGACGCGTCGATCCGCATCTACCCCGACGCCCTCAAGCGGCTGGTCGCCTGGTTCGGCGATCCGGAGGTGGGCGTCGCCTCGGGCAACGATGTGAGCGTGGCGCGGGACGGCACAGGTGAGCGTGGCGGCGAGGCCGGGTACGTGGACTACGAGATGAAGGTGCGCGCGCTGGAGACGCGGGTGGACGGCATCGTGGGCGCGTCGGGGTGCCTGTACGCGATCCGAGCCGACCTGCACGACTACGTGCTCCCCGGCCGCTACAGCCGGGACTTTGCGGCCGCGCTGGTCGCCCGTGAGCAGGGGTTCCGGGCGGTCTCCGTGCCGGACGCGCTCTGCACCGTGCCCCGCGCGGGCTCGCTGCGGCAGGAGTATCGCCGGAAGGTCCGGACCATGGTCAGGGGCATGGACACGCTGCTCCTCAAGCGACACCTCATGAACCCGTTCCGCCACGGCCTGTTCGCGTGGATGCTGATCAGCCACAAGCTCTGCCGCTGGCTGGTGCCCGTGGCGGCCGCCGGGGCCGTGGTGGGGATCGGGCTGCTCAGCCTGTCCGAGGGCTGGGCCCGGTGGCTGCTCGCCGGCGGGGTGGTCCTGGCGGCCGTCGCCGGCGCGGGCTGGTACTGGTCGGGCCGGAAGCAGGTGCCCGCGCCGGTATCGATCCTGAGCTACCTGGTGGCGGGGAACGTGGCTGCCCTTGCCGCATGGCTCCGCGTCCTGCGGGGCGCCGGAAACCCGGTGTGGGAGCCGACCCGGCGCTAGTCCTTACTCCCTGTCGACCCGGGGCAGCTCCAGCTGGAAGGAGAAGCGGCTACCGTGGCCGGGCCGGGACCTCACGTGCAGCTCGCTGCCCATTTGCTCCAGCATGCGGCGGGTGATGACCAGACCGAGGCCGGGCCCGGAGAACTGGAATCCGCTCCGGTTCCGGCTCCGACGGAACGGCTCGAACAGGCTGGCGACGGTCCGCTTGTCCATCCCCCTGCCCGTGTCGGTGACGGAGAACTCGAGCATGTCGCCCCCGGTCTCCTCGGCCCGCACCTCGATGCTGCCCCTGTCCGTGAACTTGAGGGCGTTCGCGGTGAGGTTCAGGAGGATCCGGCTGAGCGCGACGGCGTCGCCGACCCGCCCGTCATGCGGGGGTGGATGGAGGATGAGGTTCAACCCCTTCTCCTCGGCCATCGGGGCGACCATGCCGCGGACGCGATCCAGCATCTCGGCGATGGAGAACGGCGCGCCGCCGTCGCCCGTCGCTGGCGGCGATGTCTCGCCTCGCCCCAGGTCGATGAGGTTGCTGGCGATGCCCGACAGGTTGAGCGCCGCGCTGTAGATGATCCCCAGCTGCTGCCGCTCCACGTCTCTCAACCGGCCGCGCTGTCCCCTGCGGAGGGTTTCCGCCAGGAACATGATGGACGTGAGGGGGGAGCGGAGGTCGTGGGCGACCTCCACCAGGAGCTCCAGGGCGTCCAGCCCCGTCAATCCCGTGGCGAGGGACTCGTGCCACTCCGGCTCCAGCCCCTGCCGTATCTCCTCGAGCCGGCGCAACGCCTGGATCAGCTCGGCGGCGTTGGTAGCGGCCCGGCCGTCGTCGGTGGCGCGGTCGTCCACCGCCCCCGTGAGCAGCGCGCGACGCAGCAGGTCGATCAGGTGTCGGCAGAGCGATTTCTCGGCAGGTGTCGCCTCGTCGACGGGGAGGACGAACGGCACGCCGTTCGAGACCGAGCGGACGATCTCGGCCAGGCGCGAGCGGGCGCTGTCGGTGGACAGTGCCCGGGCGCCCCAGCCGGCGGAATCCGTACGGACGCGTGTGGCGGCGGCTTGCACCAGAAGCCCGACACCGTCATCGCCGAGGGGCTCGATTCTGACCTCGGCACGTATGCTCATTTAGGACGTAGAATCGTGTCGCGCTCGAGGTCGTGTTTCTCGATCAGGCGGTACAGGGTGGTCCGGTCGACACCCGCCATCCGCGCCGCGCTGGACATGTTGCCACCGGCGCGATTGATGAGGGCGATGACGTAGCGCCGTTCGAACGCGGCCAGCACGCGCTCGCGGGCGACGTGGTATTCCTCCTCCACGTTCACGTCGCCGATCAGGTCGGTCAGGGGATCCGTCGACCCGCCGGCGAAGCCGAACGCGCCATTGTCCCGGCCGTCGCCCGACGGGAAGACATGGGGGCTGTCCGCCCCGATGAGCGGGAGCGCTTCCGGACCGATCCGCTGGCCCGGGTCCGCCAGGACGACGGCGTGCTCGATGACGTTCTGAAGCTCCCGCACGTTGCCGGGCCACGGGTGGCGACGCAGCAGCCAGATCGCTTCGTCGCTCAGGGTGGGGCTCTGCGCCCTGGGGTTGTCCCGCTTCCAGTACTTGTGCAGGAAGTGCTGCGCCAGGACGGGGATGTCCTCCTGTCGCTCCCGGAGCGGCGGCACGCGGATCGGTATCCCACGTAGCCGGTAGTACAGGTCGGAGCGGAGCTTGCCCGCTTCGACCGCCTCCGCCGGGTCGTGGTTGGTGGCCGCGATCAGCCGGACGTTGACCACCGCGTCAGGGCGGTTGCTTCCGACCCGGCGAATCACGCCGTCCTGGAGTACGCGCAGGAGCTTCGCCTGCGTCGCCTTCGACATCTCCGTGACCTCGTCCAGGAACAGCGTTCCGCCGTCGGCCGCCTCGAACAGGCCGGGCGTATCCCTCACGGCCCCCGTGAACGCGCCCTTCTGGTGGCCGAACATCTCCGACTCGAGCAGTGCTTCGGGCAGCGCGGCACAGTTCACCGCGATGAGCGGCTTCCGTGACCGGCGGCTGTGGAAGTGGATCAGCTGCGCGACCAGCTCCTTGCCGCTCCCGCTCTCGCCCGACAGGAACACCGACGCGTTGCTCCTCGCCACCTTCCTCGCCAGCTCCAGCGCGGACCGGAACGACGGTGACACGCCGACGGCCTCCACCGCCGCTACGCCCGGCTCGGGGTGGGGCACCGACTCGTGGGTGGCCCGCAGCGCCCGCTCCGCCATCACCGCGTGCGCCGCGCGGCCCATCAGCACGTCGAGGTGCGTCGCCGAGAACGGCTTGGGCAGGTAGTCCCACGCACCTTCTCGGAGCGCCTCCAGGCTCGATTCGACGCTGGGATCGCCCGTCATCATCGCCACGAGCGTCTCCGGGCGCCGCTTCAGGGTCGCGCGCAGGATCTCCATCCCCGGGACCTGCGTCATGTACAGGTCCACCAACATGATGTCGAAGTCCTGACGCTGCACCAGCTGGAGCGCTTCCTCCCCTCGTTCCGTGGAGGTCACGTCGAAGCCCTGCAGCTTGAGCACGCTCACGCACGTCGCGCGGAGCGTCGGCTCATCGTCCACGACGAGGATACGGATCGAGGCCTTCTCAGCGGGGCCTACGGCGTCGTACTCGGTCTGCGACGACTCCATCGCAGAGGCGGAGGATTCTGTCATTATGTGTCCCGGAAGGGCGCGTGAGACGGAGGCGGCCGTGGCGGCCTAGGGGGAGTAAGGTAATCCCTCGGAACGGGGAGGGTCAAGGCAGATCGTTGCAGGTGCGCCACATTGCGGCGCGACGATGCATCACTCCGTCGGGACCACCCGCGACGCGGTCGCTGCCCGTTGCATCAGCTCGACCGGGTCCAGCCGGGCCTCACGCAGGTCGGCCACGGCGTAGTAGCCGGCCCGGAACCGGGTCGGCTCGGTGGCATCCGTCTGATCCCGCAGCCGGTCGGCGAGCACCCGCGCGCCTTCCGGGGATGTGTCGGGCGCGACGATCGCGAACTCCCTGCGTCCGATCCGGGCGAGGAAGTCGGACTGGCGGGTCGAGCGGCGGAGTCTCTGGGCGAGCGCGACCATGTCCTGTTGCGCCAGGGGGTCGCTGTCGTCCGGGTCCGCGACGGGCGTTAGGACCACGCAGGCGAGGGGTCGGCCGAATCGCTCGGCCGCGGCGCCCGCCTCCCGGACCCGCTGCATGATGCCCTCTCGATTGTACAGCCCCGTGTCCTGGTCGATGAGGGCGGCAGTGTGGACGTTGTCCCACTCCAACTTACCCTGCGTAAGCCGGCGGAGCCGGAGTAGGATCTCTTCGGCGTCCATGGGCAGGTGGACCACGTCCCAGGCGCCGGCTTCGAAGGCCCGCAGCTTGTCTTCCCGTGGCGTATGGTCGGGTGCCAGCAGCAGGATCGGGGCGGCTCGGGACACGAGCTGGCGCTCCAGCAGCGCCTGGCAGAGCTGCGCAGGCTCCAGGTCCGGGAGGCTACTGCTGATGAACACCGCGTCCGGGTCCGTCGCCGCCGCCCGCTCCAGTGCCTGCCCCGCCGTGTAGGCCCGGAGCACGGCGTAGCCGCGCGGGGCCAGGATGGTGCCGAGAGACCGCGCGGTCCACTCGTCCTCACTTACCAGGAGCACAAGGGGTGCTCGTGTCATGGTCGGTTCCTGTACGCCCGTTCTTGAAGACGTGGTGGTCCTCCGCCTGTCGCCAGGGAGCGGACTGTCCGGCCTTGGGATGGCGCGTTCTGTTTGCAGCAATCGTGCTACGCCGGCGACGGTACCAACGCGAGGACCGGGCCGTCGCCAGATCACGGGTATACGGGGCTTTGCCGCACCTGGTTGGGGGGCGGCGGCGTCACGTTCCGTTGTTGTATCTGCGCTACCGCTTGTTGCGGGGCCGCCACGACGAGCGGCTGCCGCGTCAACCCGGCCGGTAAGGAAGTCGCGTGAGGGTCGGAAGGCTACGGATGCCGGATCGGATGCACAGCGATCGAGCCACCGTGCTCAAGGTGAGGGGATCGTTGAGCATGCTCGAGCGCGGCCGACCGATCACGAGCTCGGATCACGCACATCCGATCCAGGTGGGGCGGCTCGACGGGCTCGCCGGCCGCCACGTCCCGTACGATGACCATCTCGCCCCGCTGCTCGAGGGCCTCCGCCCAGTACGCGAACTCCCGGTCCAGCCGCTGCCGCGTCTCCGCGTTCAGCTCCGGGGGCGGGTCGCTCCAATAGAACAGAATGAGGAACTCGGGCTGTGTCTCCGAGTCCGGCTGTCGCTCTGCGTGGTGATCGTTGGCCATGGCTCAAGATGGCTCCGATCCGCCTGCGGGGCGAGAGCCGTCCTGCGATGCCGGCCCGATTATCGATCGTGGGACCGGGTCGGTCGATGGACCGACCCGAAGGGGGATACCCGGTTGATCACGCTCGCGGCCAAATGGAAGGAATCGGGCCCCGTCAGGCACATCTCGACGACGGGCACGCCGCGACGCTCGTCCGCCGCATCGATCATGGCGCGAAGGGCGACCCGCGCCTCGGTGTCCGCCTCGTGGTCGAGAAGCACCAGGTCCGGCTCGAAACGATCGCTTGATGTGCCTTCGCCGGCGCCGCGCGCGGTGCTCTGCGCGACTTCGTAACCCGCCTTCTCGAGAAACTGACGGAACTCCTTCCTGTCCGTTTCCGCAGGGGTCACGAGCAGTAGCCGTTTCGCCATTCTGATATGCTGCTCCTCGATCCGGTGACGCCACTACCTGAGATGACGAGCAGGTCCCCGACTAGGTCACATCGGAAACGAAATCGCCCGACGCGCGCCCGGCCGGAGGGGAAACCGCGGGCCTACGACGTCTGGAATACCGCCGAGCCATCGTCGTCTGTCGGCAGGAAACGTTGGTGCCTCCCGCATGCCGACGCCTCTACGATTGGTTGCTGGGGTGCGATGGGTCAACAGTGATCTGATCGATGGCCACCCGGTTGGCGGGCGCCGTGCTGGCGCCAGCCGCGCCCGCGCGCGTCCTTTACGGCACCGTGCCCCAGGAGGGCGGACCGGCGGGCGCCCCCCGGACTC
>CAYXJH010000119.1:0-8610 GCA_964465415.1 uncultured Gemmatimonadaceae bacterium | reverse complement strand
GCCTCGAGCGCCGGCGGCAGCGCCGCCAGCAGGGTGGCCGTCAGGCCGAGGGCCACGGCGGCCCCTATGGTCACCGGACTCAGCACGACGTCCCGCACGGTGACCACGAAATACAGATCCTCGATGGTACGCGTGACCAGACGGAGCAGGCCCCGGCCCAGGAGGATGCCGAGGGCGATGCCCACGGCTGTCCCCACCACGCCCAACATCGCGGCCTCGGCGAGGACCTGGCGAAAGACCTGGACCCGCGTCGCCCCCAGCGCTCGTAACGTGCCCAGCAGGCGACGACGCTGGACCACCGAGAACGTCACGCTGTTGTAGATCAGGAAGACACCGAAGATCAGGGCGAGCAGACTCAGCGCGCGCAGGTTCAGGTCGAACGCCCGCGTCATCTCACCGAGCGCGGACGCGGCCACACCTGCGGGCGTGATGACCGCACCCGCATCGAGCACGCCCGCAACCGCCGCGGTATCCTCCGGCGAGCGGAGGATGAGGTCCACGCGGTCCAGGCCGCGCCGGTCGAGGACCGCCTGGGCGGTGCCGATGTCCACGATCAGCAGATTCTCGAGGCCGAGCCGACTCGCCTCATCGGCCGGCTCGAGGAGCCCGACGACCTGGAGGCTATCCGGCCTTCCGGCGACGTCGATGCGCAGCCAGTCCCCTTCCCCGATCCCCAACCCCGACGCGGTGGGCCGCGAGAGGACCGTGGACCGGGCACCGATCAGCGGCGATGCCGCGGGGCCATCCTCGCCGGCCACGTAGCGACGGAACGGCGCCTCCGCGAACGGGTCTACTCCCAGGAGGCGGAGCACCCGGGGGATGGGCTCCGCAACCACCTCGCCCTCCACCACCGGGGCAGCCGCCAGTACGCCGGGGACGGCCCGGAGGCGCGCGTACGCGGCGTCAGCCAGACCCGTCGGCCCGCCCTCGGCACGGTGGGTGGCGCGGCCCGCGATCGTCTCGGTCGATAGCGTCAGCCCGACCCGGGCGCTGGACACGGCCAGATCGACGGCCAGCACCACCGCGACGCCGAGCGCCACGCCCACGATGGACAGGCCCGTCTGCCACCCGTGGAGCAGGAGGTGACGCAAGCCCGCACGCCGCATCAGGCTCATCGAGGCGACAGCCGCCCGTCACGGAGCATGAGCGCCCGGTCCGCCAGCGGGATGGCCTCTTCACTGTGCGTCACGATCAATACCGTCTTCCCGGCCGAGCGTGCCAGCCGCTCGAGCAGGGTCAGGACCACGCGCCCGGCATCGCGGTCCAGGTTGCCCGTGGGCTCGTCCGCCAGGATCACCGATGGGTCATGCGCCAGCGCCCGTGCCACCGCCACGCGCTGCTGCTCGCCGCCGGACAGGCGGTCGGGGTACACGGCCGAGCGATCCGCCAGTCCGACCTCCGACAACAGGGACCGTGCCCGCTTCCGGTCGGCGGACGTCTCACGACCGGCCAGCTCCAGCGGCAGCAGAAGGTTTTCCTCGACCGTGAGCGTCGGGATCAGATTGAAGAACTGGAAGATGAAGCCAATGTGATCCCGCCTGAAGAGCGTCCTCTCACGCTCCTTCAACGACGTCAGCGCCGTGCCGGCGATCCGCACCTCGCCCGCGGTCGGAAGGTCGATGCCGCTGATCAGGTTCAACAGCGTCGTCTTGCCCGAACCGCTCGGCCCCAGAAGCACCACGATCTCGCCTTCCACCGTCGCGAACGCCAGGTCGCGAAACACCTCCCGTTCGCCGCCCGCCTCCGCGAACGTCTTCGTCAGGCCCGTCACCTCGATCATCCGCTCACCTGCCGATGCGACGAGGCGGCGAACGCGGTATCAACCGCGTCCGCCGCACTCCCATCCCCGTCGACGGCACCGGGACCACCGGCTCCCGGGTCATCCGGCCAGGACCCTGATCAGGCCCGGGCCGAGCCGTTCATGCGCGCCCGCGCCCACAGCCCCAGCGGGATCGCCGCCACCGCACCGAGCGCGAGACCGGTCCGGCCCGTGAACAGCCCTTTCACGCCGCGGGCGGCGAGAAACGCCTTGGTGCCCTTCACCGGGTGCCGCAGCACGAACGTCGCCTTCGGAGCCTTCTTGTATCCGATCAATGTCGCGATCTTGGCCAGCATGCGTTGTCCTCCATGGTGTCAGTCATTCGCCTATCCAACGCCGTTATCCTGTGCAAGCTCCGTGCGAGGTGATCGTGGCTAAAATCCCCACGTCCCGCGGGTTATGAGCTCCAGGCTGTTGCCCGACGGATCCCGAAAATAAACCGAACGCCCGCCCGACGGCCACGCGTGCTCGTGCTCGATCTCGACGCCCGCCAGGGCCAGGTGCGACTTCCACCGATCGAGCGCGTCGAGGTCGGGGACATCGAAGGCCACGTGGCCGGGTCCGTCCGCGCCGTGCGCCGGCACGGCATCGGATTCGCGCGCGGCGGCGGCGTCGAAGAGTAGGAGCATGTCGCGCCCCGCCCGGAAGAAGACATGGCGGCCCTCCCGTTTGCCCACGAGCTGGAGTCCGAGCCGTCGCCAGAACCGCTCGGCGGTCCGCAGATCGTCCACATAGAGGGCGGCTTCGTGGATGCCGCCCAGGGACGGGTGGAATTCCGCCATGAGAGACCTCAGGTGACCGGGGTGAGAAGCGGCTGACCGCGAGCGCCGCGGAGAAGGTTGTCGAAGGCGAGGTCGAACATGGCCTGTCGTGTTTCGGCGGTGGCGCTGCCCAGGTGGGGCAGGAGAACGACGTTGTCGAGATCGCGAAGGCGCTGAGGCACGTCGGGCTCCCCGGCGAAGACGTCCAGCCCGGCGCGCAGCCGGCCGGTGACCAGTCGATCCACCAGCGCGTCCTCGTCGACGATGTCTCCCCTGGCGGTGTTGATCAGGATGGCGCCGGGCCGCATGCGATCCAGTAGGGAAGCGTCGATGAGCCTGCGTGTCTCGGGCGTGGCGGCGAGGTGGAGGGACAGGACGTCGGCGGTGGCGGCCAGCTCGCCGAGATCGGCCACGCGGTGAGCGCCCGTCTCCGCCTCCCAATCGCGGCGGGCGGATCGACTCCAATAGGCGACGCGCATGCCGAAAGCGCCGGCGCGTCGGCCCACCTCGCGCCCGATCCGGCCACAGCCCACGATCCCGAGTAGCTTGCCGTCGAGCCCGGTCCCCAGGAGCTGGCCGGGATGCCAGCCTGACCATGCGCCCTGGCGGACCAGCCGCTCCCCCTCGCCTATGCGGCGGGCGACGGCCAGGATCAGCGCCCACGCGAGCTCCGCGGTGGCGTTGGTGAGCACGTCCGGGGTGTTGGCGACCTGTACGCCGCGGCTACGGGCGGCAGTCAAGTCGATGTTATCGTATCCCACCGCCATGTTCGCGATCACCTGGAGGCGTGGCAGTCCGTCCAGCTCCGCGGGTCCGATCCGGCGCGTGAGGACCGTGAGCATACCGACATGGTCACCGCGCGGTGTGGGCTGATCGGCGGGGAGGACCTCGACGTCCACGTCGGCCGGTACGGACCGGTTCCGGAGGAAGCGCTCGGCCTCACCGGCGACGAGGACCCGGATCATCGCCGGGCGCGGAAGAAATCGCGGAGGATTCCGCCTGCCTCCTCGGCGAGGACCCCCGCGGTGATGCGGACGTGGTGGTTCAGCCGGGGGTCCTGGGGCAGGCATGCGAGGGACCCGGCCATGCCGGCCTTGGGGTCGGCGGCGCCGTACACGAGTCGATCGATCCGGGCGAGGACGATGGCGCCGGCGCACATGGCGCACGGCTCGAGCGTCACGTACAGCGTGGCGCCGTCCAGCCACCAGTGGCCCAGGCGTCCGGCGGCCGCGCGGAGTGCGAGGATTTCGGCGTGAGCGGTGGGATCCCGGTCGGTGCGGGGCCGGTTGTGCGCCTCGGCCACGAGCTTGTCACCGACGACCAGCACGGCACCGACGGGCACCTCGCCGGCCCGCTCCGCTGCCCGCACCTGCTCGAGGGCCCGCCGCATCCACCGCTCGTCTTCGGGCTGCGATGGAGTCGTGACGGCGGTCACGGCGTCAAGTCGCGACGACACCCTCGGCCGCGTGGTCCTCGACCATGCCCGCGGGCGCATCGGTTCGGAGCCGACGCAGAACGGCCACGATCCGGCCCAGCATGTGGGGTGCGGCCGCGGCCTCCGCGCGAGCATGGCGGCGGATAACGGTCTCACCCTGATCGCGGGTCGCCACGAGGTCACCGTCCTCCAACTCCGCGCTCGGGACCGGCTCGACGAGCAGGAGATCCCCGTCCCAGATCCCCGCGTCACGCATGCCGTTCCCCACCATGGAGATCAGGAAGCAGGCGGAGGAACCGGCGATGCGGCGATCCAGGGTCAGGTTGTCGATGGGGTCACGGAGCACGGGGTCGCTCATGTGGACGTCCACATGCGGGACGGACACGGCATCCGCGCGCAGGTCCAGGCCCAGGAGCCGGACACCACGGGAGCGGGACGGGTCCCGCTCGATCCAGCCCTTGTCGGCCAGAGCCTGGAGCAACTCGGAGACCGTCTTGGTGCTCTTCACATCGAACCTGGCGCCGATCTCACGGATCGACGGCTGGTACGTATTGGCGCGTACGTACTCGATGAGGTAGTCGAGCACATCGCGTTCGAGGCTGGTCAAGGGTTCGGGCATGGTTGCCCCTCCTGGGGCCGTCGGCCGGCCATCACGAAACGGATCGTAGACAGGGGGAACCAGCGTGTCAACCGCGCCGGAGACGCCCTCGACCGGTCAGGCATCGGTAGCCAGCGCCGCGATCCGATCGAGCGCGGCGTCGATCCGGGCCAGGCTTCGCTCGCGACCGAGCAGGACCAGGACATCGAAGATTCCGGGCGACGCGGCGGTGCCGGTCACGGCCACCCGAAGCGGGTGTATCAGCTTGCCGGCGCCGACCTCCAATTCCCCGGCCAGGGCGCGGAGGGCGTGCTCGAGCGGCTCCTCTTCCCAGCGCTCGGCGTTCGCCAGGAGGTCACGGACGCGTCGAAGGTGGGCGTCCACCTCGTGGGGCCGCTTGGCCCAGTGCTTCCGGACGGCATCGTCGTCGGGCTCGACATGGTCGACCAGGAACGGGCGGGCGTGGGCGACCAGCTCCTCGAGCGTTCGGCTACGTACCTTGAGGAGATCGAAAAGGCGGTGCAGCCAGTCCCGTCGCCGCGCCAGGTCTTCGGGAAACGCAAGCCCGGCGTTGACCAGGCGATCGACCACCAGCGCCTCGATCGCGTCCGCTGGCATCGTATGTAGGTACTGGCCGTTCAACCACTCCAGCTTCTCGCGGTCGAGGACGGAGCCCTTCTTGTTGATGCCGTCCAGGGTGAATCGGCGAACCAGGTCGTCCAGTGTCATGACCTCGGTGTCATCGCCCGGGGACCAGCCCAGCAGGGCCAGGAAGTTGACCAGGGCCTGGGGCAGGAACCCCTCTTCACGGTACTGCCCCACCGCCGTGGCGCCGTGCCGCTTGCTCAGCCGCTTTCCGTCCGCGCCCAGGATCATGGGGACGTGGGCGAAGACGGGGAGGGGCCAGCCGAGCGCCTGGTAGAGAAGGATCTGCTTCGGGGTGTTGGACATGTGGTCGTCGCCCCGGATGACATGGGTGATCCCCATCTCGTGGTCGTCGCTGACCACCGCCAGGTTGTAGATGGGCGTGCCGTCCGTGCGCAGGACGATGAAGTCCTCGATGTCGGTGTTGTCGAAGCGGGTGCGCTCGTGGACGGCGTCCTCCCATACCGTCTCGCCATCGGGCACGGCGAACCGGATCGTGAACGGCTCGCCGGCCGCGGCCCTGGCGTCGGCCTCGGCCCGCGGCAGGCGAAGCGCGCAGTTGCGGTCGTACCGGTAGCCCTCCTTCCGCTCCTCCGCGGCTCGCCGTTTCACTTCCAGGTCCTCTGGCGTGCAGAAACAGCGGTAGGCCTTGCCTTCCTCCAGGAGTCGGAGCGCGTCCCGGCGATGCCGCTCCAGCCCGTCCGCCTGGTGCCATGGCCCCTCGTCCCAGTCCAGGCCCAGCCACTCCATCCCGTCCAGGATGGCCTGGACCATGGCCACGCTCGACCGCTCCCGGTCGGTATCCTCGATCCGCAGGATGAACGAGCCGCCGTGGTGCCGGGCGAACAGCCAGTTGAACAGCGCGGTCCTGGCGCCACCCACATGGAGGAACCCCGTCGGCGATGGCGCGAAGCGGACCCGGACGCTCTCGCCTGTCACCGATCGCGACCCCGGTCGCGGTGACGATCGCGGTCGCGCCCGCCCTGCCGCTTGACGGCCCGCCCTTCCTCCCGCCCCTGAACCTTCACGTCCACGGCGCCCATCACGGCGACGCCGTTCACGCGGATGATCGGGGCATCGTCATCCCCTTCGTCCCAGGCTTCACCCGACTGGTCGAATCCGCCCAGCAGCGCGAACCCGCCGGTGTCGAGCCGTACGTCGGGCGGAACCACGATATCGATCCCGCCCCAGAACGCGAAGCAGTTGATCGTCGTGACGGACCCGGGCGGGAGGACGGCATCACGGAAGTCCAGCTCGACTCCACCCATCACCGCGAAGGCCAGCATGTTCTCCGGCGGCGCCCACTTCCCCGCCCTGCGCGTTCCACCGAGGATCGCCAGGGCGACGCTGCTCGATGTCCGGACCTCTCCCTGTGAACGGGCGGGCCGGCGCCGGGGTGCCGGTTGGTGGCGCGGAGCCGGCGGCCGTGCGGCGGTGGCATCGGCGGCCACGGGTCGGGCGGGAACCGTTGGCCGGGCGGGCAGATCGCTCAAGAGGAGCCTCAGCTCCTCGCGCGTACGCGCCGCCCTGGCCCTATCGAGACGGCGCTCAAGCTCGGCCATGGACAAGGTGTCGTCGGCGAACCGGCGGCACAGCGTATCGATGGCCGCTTCCCGGGCAGCCTGGAGGGTAGTGGGCTCGCTCATGGTCAATCGAAAAAGATACGGGAGCGAGCCTCGGACCGCACCCCCGGCCGCGGTCAGTGCGCCGGCAACGGGTCGGCCGACCCCGCCCCGACCAGACCCGCCTCCCGCTCCAGGCGGGCCAGGCGGCGGGCCTCGGGCCTGCGCTCGAACATGAGGTAGAGGGCGGGCGTTACGGTCAGCACGAGGATCGTCGAGCTGGCCAGCCCGCCGATGAGCGCGTAGGCCAATGCGTTCCAGATGTTCTCATTGGCCGACCCGCTGAACAGAACCAGCGGAAGGAGCCCGACAATGGTGGTGGTGCTGGTCATGAGGATGGGGCGGACCCGCTCGAGGGTGCCGCGGATGGTTGCGGCCTCCAGCGCCATGCCGTCGACGCGACGCAGGTGGTTCACGTGGTCCACCAGGAGGATCGCGTTGTTGACGACGATGCCGCCCATCATGATCACGCCGATGTAGGCCTCCCGGGTGAAGCTGGCACCCGTGTACCGGAAGATCAGGAAGACCCCGATGAGGGCCATGGGCACGGTCAGCAGGACCGTCATCGGCTGGCGCAGCGATTCGAACAGGGCGGCGGTCGCCATGAAAACCAGGAACAGGGAGAGGAACAGGACTCCGTAGATCTGCCGTTGCTCATCGGCGCCCCAGCGCCACTGGTTGCCGGCCTCGATGGCGTACCCCGGCGGGAGGAACGTGGCGTCCATGACCACTTCCTGGACGCGGTCCCCGAGACGGGTGGGACCGCGGAACTCGTAGGCGATGAAACGGCGGTAGCGCTGGTTCTCCCGTTCGATCCGGCTGAGCACGCTCCGCTCCTCCAACCTAGCCACGTCGCCGAGCCGCACGCCCGCGCCGGTGGGCGAGGGTACAAGGAGCTCCTGAAGTGCCAGGACGTCCATGTCACGGTTGCCGGCCAGCTTCACCGAGAATTGCAGCTCCTCACCGCCGATGCGCACATCGGCGTCGTACGCGTTGCTGCGAGTGGCGGCGGCGACCTGCCACACCACGTCGCGGGCGGTCAGGTCGTGCAGCGCCAGACCGTGGCGGTCCAGGTCCAGGACCAACTCGGTCTCCCGCTCCTGAAACCAGCGGCCGCTGGAGTTGGTGTCCACCTCACGGATCCGGCTGAACTGCGTGAGCCGCGCGCCCAGGTCCTCGGCGATCTCCCGGACCTTCTCGTAGTTGTAGCCGTTGACCTGGATCGAATAGTTGGGCGGACTGCCACCACCGCCGTAGAACGAGGGCCCGTACCCGTAGACCCGCACATCCACCCCGCCGAACTGGTGGCTGTACGCCACCAGCTGCTCCTTGATCGCTTCGGGGATGCCCGTCGCCTCCAGCGAGTCCGGAAAGGTCACCCGGGTCTGGCTCCGACCGGGGTACACCTGGGTCACGAACCGCTCCACCTCCGGCATGGCCCGGAGCCGGCCTTCGAAGTAGCGCGTCAGGGCGTCCACCCGGCCGATGTCCTCGCCCCGAGGAAGCTGGACCCGCAGGTCGATGTAGTTCTGCTGCCCCCACCAGTTGCCCCAGAGCACCCCGCGCGTGACGTGCTCGTCGAATTGCCGATACGAGAATCCGAGCAGCAGCAACGCCAGCAGGACGGTAACGACTGGGCGGCCGAGCGTGAGGCCGATCAGTGTGGCGTAGACGCGGATGTACCACGCGGGCCGCGCCCCGGCCGGGTGGCCGATGGGCGTCCGGGCCGC
>CAYXJH010000118.1:0-8632 GCA_964465415.1 uncultured Gemmatimonadaceae bacterium | reverse complement strand
GTAGCGCACCTGAATGGGGTTCAGGGGGTCGCCGGTTCGAATCCGGCCGTCCCGACTGTGGAAACGAAACGCCTGCAACGCTTCACGGCGCTGCAGGCGTTGGTTGTTTCGGGATCCGGGACCGATACTTTTTGCTGTAGAGCGAATACTTCGGAGCGGTCGGGAGACCTCACTCGCTCCAGGCCTGGGCGCTCAGGAGGTCCTCGAGATCCGCCCGAACCGAGCGGCCTTCGCAGTGGCCGACAAGCTCGCGCACATCGTCCGGGCCGTCTGGCATCATGACCGCGGATTCGATGGGAACCGCGTCAGCCGAGTCGCCGCCTGCAACCGTACGGACGGAGGAACGCCCACCCGCGCAGCGCGACGGAAGCACCCAAAATGGCAGAGCGGCGCTCCGCCACCAGAACAAAGTCAGCACCGAGGCTGGCCCACAGAGGTCAACTGCGTTTGATAGGCAGGTCGAGTGTGGTCGCATTGACTCGCTGCGTCATGCCGGCGCCAGTTCCAACTGGGGCATGTAGTGAAAGGAAACGCGGCCCTCACCGCCCTGAGCATCCTGTGGAACGATCGAGGCAGGCCCGGCGAAGTTGAACCAGCACCCCGCGCGCGCCGGAAGGATCGCGATCGCTCCCAACACTACGGCCACGGCGGGAATCGATCCAGCCTGGACGAGAAACGAACGCTGCACCGTTGCCCGACCGAAAAGCCACCCGTAATGCCCGTTGTAGTGGGTGTCGGGTTTGGTCAGGTCCGCGATGAGGGGCCAACCCGCGTCGGTGTCGACCTCGACTGGGCGGTTAAGCGTCAGGTTCGGCTCCTCTCCCACCGAAACGAACGACATGAAGTCCACTGGCTGTACGTCGCGCGCGACGGACAGATTGACGGCAACGTCGAAGCGGTAGGTGAACACCGTCTTTGTCGATGCGGCAGGAAAAGGTACCAGATACTTCCAGTTTCGCAGCCAGACGAACGTGCCACCTCCCCCCGCGCTCCCGCCGCCAAGGTGGGGCGCCCTTAGAACACCGTCGAATTCAATGCCGCCCTTCACCCGCAGCGCGGCGGTGGTGATTTCGCCTGTAGCGTCCGCGTGATTGGGCGTGACGGAGATTCCTTCACTGGCCCGGGACATCTGCACGACGCCGGACGTCCCGAGCGCGAACCTGCCACCGATCAGCCGCCCGGGTGCGAGCTCAATGTCTAGGAGCGACGTTCGTCCGCCCGGCGAGTTGAGGGGCAACTCCTGGCCAGAGTCCAGCAGTTCCTGCTCCTTCCTTCCAGGGATTCCCGGGCTGGCGCCGAGCTTCCCGAAGGCATCGTCCCGATGAGCCAACAGCCTACGATACTCGGTCGCCGGGTCGAGCCCCTCGGCGGCCAGTCCGTCCCGCCCGCCAGCAAAGTCTCTCAATCTGGCATCGGTCCACAGGATCTCGGCTTCGAGGATCTTCTGCCGTGAGAGGCGCTCAAGGCTTTCCGCTGAGATGAGTCGGTCGAAGCTGCCGTCGTCCATGTTCATTTCTCCTCGAGGCTGTTGAGCAGCGGTTCGGTTGCGAAGCGGAAATGACCGCGGCGAAGAGCGGCGAGCTGCGCTTCAGCCGAAAGGGCCGCGCCACCGCGATTTGGCGCGGGTCAGGCGTCGGATAACAGGCTCAAGTAGTAGTCGAACGACTGAAGTCAGGGCAACAGCTCACCGGCAAACCAGGTGCTGGCCGAAACCCAGCCGTTGCCGGAGCCGCCCCACCCTTGGTTGACGTAGAACGATCTGTCGGTCACGGTCGTGTACCAGCAGAAGATGAAGCACTTACGAACCCGGCGTTCCCGCCACGCATACCCGTAGGCAAGCGGGTAGTGGTTCAGCCAACCGGTCCCGATGATGGCCGGCGTGCGGCGGTCCCGGATCGAGTTTCGTGCGTGCCGGCGCAACCGGGCCTCGCTTACTCCGAACGAGTTCCAGTGGCAGCGCTGGCGGGCCCAGGTGCGTCCGCCCAGGTAGTGGCGCACGCCCGGCATTTTCCATGGAACCGTGGCGCCGTTGCCGAACAGACAGAACGTGCCAACGTGGCCATGAATCTCGCGGATCGCGTTGCGGACGCCGCTGTCCATAGTCAGCGGGGCGAGCGCGTTAGCGCCGCGCCCGCCGTTCTCGCGGTACAGCCCCCACCTTCCGGCCCAGTAGGCGTTCCCCAGCTCCGCCTGCCGATCGGCCCAGCCAATGAGCATCGTCCACGCGACTGGTCCGCAGCCAACCGCGCAGCTTCCGTGCGTGAACTGGTTGTAGAGGCATTGGGCCCCGTGCCCGCCGGCTGCCCAGTAGTATGTCCAGCTCATGACTCAATCTCCCTCGCAGTCGTGATCGAGGTTCCTCTCCAGGTCCGCTCTCGTGTTGGATGGCACGTCGGGACTGACGATGAAGAACTCCAGGCGCTCGCGCTCGCCGTTTCGGTATTCGAGCGTCACGTTGAGATCCAGCTCCTTGTCCAGCGAAACGGGCGGCACGTGCAGGACGAGCGTGAGAGGAGCACCGGCGTCATCCTCCATTCGGGGTTTCACGTAGGCCCGCCCCTCGCCGCTGAGCTCTATTCGGGCGTGGTCGAGGAGGTCGATGCGATGCGTGGTTCCGGTCAGGATTCCCTCGCCGAACTCCGCGATGAGGTCTTCGACCGCCCACGACTCCGCGGCGTCATTGCGCAGCCGATCGAGCAGCGGCCCGAAGGCGTCCGCATACCTGTCCTTGTATTCCTGCCACGTAACGTCGTCCGACTGCTTGAGCTCGGGAGCCGGCGGGCCGTCCGAGTCCACTTCATGCCGAGCGCCTTCCGCGCTCGAATCATCCCTCGTGTCCCGGAACGGCTGCGTAACCGCTGATGTAATGGCGCCCATGAGGCGTTTCAAATTGTGGGGAAGCCCGGTGATCACCCCAGGCATCTGACCAGCGGTGCCGATGATCTCCCCGTTGGCGTCCTCGGCCACGTAGGAAAGCGCGTCGAGCCTGTAAATTCTGGCAGGCGTGCCTTCGACCGGCTTCCGCGGTTCACAATCTTCGCTCGGGTCCTCGAGCACTTGCGCGCTGGGCGGCGCGTCCTGCAGGCTCCAGTGCGAAATCGGGAAGTCGTGCGTGCCGTTGGTCACGACCATGAACCCGACCGTCTGGCCGGAGGGCGCAGCACGATCCTCGACCTCCGGAGCGTTGCGCCGCGACTTCTTCTTTGTCGCCTCGCCCGGCGAGTACCCGCTGGTCGAGAGAACACGCGCGCCGCCCACCCCGGCCGCCACGATCGCGACCTCATAATAGGCCACATCTTCCATATCAGGCCGATAGATCGGAACGACTTCCGGCCCGAGGCGGGCGTCGGTGTTTCCGGCCATCAATTCCGTGCCGCGAATGGACGCCAGGTGATTGGCCGCCAGACGCCGCACCGCGATCGGCACCTGGTTGAGTTGAACTCGCATGGTTGGTTCCTCCCTTCTTTGACCCGACCGCCGTTGACGCCGAGCATCCGACACCCGAGATGGTTGTCTCTATTCCCGGTCGACCGGCCCGCGATCCCGCGGATCGATCCTGAACTCGACGCGCTGGCGGCGGCGCTCGCGCAGCCGCGCGCGGAAACGCTGCTGCATGTCATCGAAGCGCGGCATCTTCTCCACGCAGCAGCCGCTCGCCTCTCTGTCCACTAGGGGCAGATCCTCAGCTTCGGCTCCAGGTCGAGCGCGAAGCGGAGTGTGGACAGTTCCTCCAGCCGGTCGAGGTCCCCATCGCGCAGCCCTGGGTGGGCCGCCTTCAGCTCGTCGCGAAGCTGCGGGTGAGGGGTAGGAGATCCAAACGCCGTATTCGGCACTTGAGCGACGATGGGACTGAGTGCCTGACGAGTCAAGGATAATCTTCTCCCTTGTCAGCATGGCGGTCCGGGCCCGGCACCGTGGGTCAGCTGGAAGCGTCGTTCCGCGACTACGGCCGGGGCGGAGCGCGTGCAGACCGGTGCGGGCAGCGACTTCGAAGCGCAGCCCGTGTGCCTGGACCGTGGGACGCCGGGGTCGAAGTGTCCGGGTCCTCGCCGTCCGCGCGGGCAGCCATGGGGACGTGCAGGAGCATGAGCAGCAGCCAATGGCCGCCGCTCATACCGATCATGTGCCCAGCCGCCGCGACCCGGCCGATGTGCCATCGATCCAGCGCAGGTCGACGCGGCACCCCGCCCGGCCCTCGATCTGGCTGAGGCCGGTAAGGTGTCCGCCCGCGAAGAAATGCTGGTTCGTGGAGAGCGTGACGGGCGGTCGCTCGAGGCTGACGGGGATGTGCACGCCCGACAACGCAACCGGCGCGTAGCGGGTGATGAAGAGCGCGGCCAGGTCGGCGGTCACCGCTTCGATGAGATTGCATGAGCCGCGCGGCACCGCACAGCCAGGTCGGGGCGGCAGGTAGTCGAAGTGCTCGCCGGGATAGACCGCCCCGTGCTTGGGGGGTGGGATCGCGTTCCACATGCCCCCGCCATCCAGGTTCTCCAGGGGCAGGTCATCGCCCCACATGAAGAAGGACGGGGCGCCGATGTTCTCCAGCGTCGGGAACGGGTCGCCCAGCTCCGGCCAGGGGCCGCCCAGTCCCACGTAGGCCGAGACCTCGGGGTGCTGACGTGCCACGTGCGCACCGAGGAGCGCGCCGTACGAATGCCCCGCGACCGCCGTCGCCTCCGGGCGCTTGTCCACCCAGTGCGCGTGGTCCCAGTCGTTGCGGACCCATTCCACGAACCGCCAGGCGGCATCGGCCGCGGGAGTGTCCGGCGCGGGGAACCCCGCACCGTGGCTCGGGACGACGACCACGTAGCCACTGCGCGCCAGCGTGGCCGGCAGCCTTGTCCAGCGCCGATGGTAATCTGCGTCGGGGCACGGCGGTTGCCCGTGAAGGAAGAGTACGACCGGCCATCGTACCAGGCAGAGCTTCAGGATCGGTGGGCCGTCGACGAACCCTTCGTAGCTGGGATACCACACCCGAACCCGTCCCGGCGCGCCGTCGGCCGCCGTCAGCTCCTGGAACCCATAGAACACCGGCCGCAGCACGTCGGGCGTCCAGTCGACTCCACCCGATTCCTCGGGGTCCTCGGGGCACGACTCGGCGAGCGCACGGAGGATTGGCGCGCACCCACCCAGCAGCAGCGTCGTGGACGGGACGGCACCGTAGCGCACCGCGGCACGCACGAATCGGCGGCGATCCATAGACTGCCTGTCGTTCGGACTCGTCAGCGGAGCAGCTGTTGCTCCCTCAACGTATCCCCGAAGCGGCGCTGAAAATCGACAGCGTCCGTCCTGAGCGCCGGAATCAGGACATCGGCGCTCACCGACTGCTCGATGCTGAAGTCCTGGTAGTCGGTGAACAGACGCTCGGCCTCGGCCGTCCTCACCCCGTAGACTCGCGTTTGGAGGTTGGGGATCTCATAGAGCGTCACGTCGAGGTCCGCCGCTTCCGGCACCGCCCGCAGGACGGCGGTCAGCTCGGCTGCTAGGTCGCTACCCGCAAAGCCGACCACCCTCCACCCCTCCTCCGTCCCCAGGATCTCCACGATCGTGGCCACCCGTCCGTCTGCCATGAGTGGCACCACCGTGTTCCGGTCGGCCTGCACCAGGACGCCGAGGCTGTCTCCAGGGTCCGCCGTCAACAGCCGCTCGAAGTCCACATCCACGCGCCGTACCGCCGCGCCTGGCGTCGACCGCTCGAGCGTGGCCAGGTCGACGCCGAGGTTGAGCCCCACGTCGGCCCGCAGCACCTCGATGAAGTCCTGCCTTGCCTTCGCAACGGCCTCCTCCGGCGCGGCGAAGTAGCGCGGCTGATCCCGTTCACCATCCATGTCCCGCATCTCGTTCCTGCACGCGGTTGTGGTTGCCGTCACCGCGAGAAGCACATAGCAGATCCTGCGCAATGGATTCATCGCGTCACCTAGTTCTCGCGGAGGTCGTACCATGTCCGCCAGTGGGTGGCCGTGCCCGGCGGATCCGCATAGTCGGCGTACGTGAGCAGGCGCTCGCTGCCTTCGCAGGGCGCCCACGGATCGTTCAGCACCACGTAGTCGGTGTCCCCCACGGTGATATACCCCTTGACGACCACCACGTGGCCCACTACGCCCGGCGTACCGTAGGCGTAGCCCATGGGTTTCCTGCGGCAGTAGATCTGCCGGCGCATGTCGGCCCAGCTCCGTGCGTCCGTGGTCTCATCGAACGCCAGCCCCACATGCTCCAGCTCGAGCCAGCCCGGCAGGTTGCACTCGTTCGTCTTCGGGCAGGGGGTGCCCTCGGTTTGCGGCTCGCAACAATTGTCCATGTCGAAGCGGTGGTTGGCGAGGTCGCACTGCTGCACCGAGATCCCGAAATGCTGTGCCAGCATCTGGGTGGTGCTCGCCCAGCACCAGTTCGCGGTCTCCTGCGCTCTCAGGACGTTGGGTACGGCGCCGATTACCTCGGGGTTGCAGCAGCCGGTCAACAGGATCAAGGCACTCGCCGCAACGCCAGGCCACAGCGGTTTCGCGCTCATGGGTCGGCCCCCGAAAGGGTGATGGGTCACCCCGGCGGCGACGCCGGGGAGCAGTTCCTGACGCTGTTGCTCAACGGTGTGCAGACGAACCGGCCGTGAGGATCGACCGCGTCGCATCGGGAGAGAGAGGCCCGTACCCGAGTGTGCGACCGTCCAAGATTGCGCGCGCCCTCCGTCGGGTCAAGCATCTTGTCAAAGGCAGAGGATGGGCATGATGGGGGCGAGGCGTCCGCACCGAGCCGGAGAGGAAACGCCCGAGGAGAACGTCCATGCGATCCTTCCGAGTCCAGATCCGTTCTACGCGGTTAGCGACGCAGCAATTCGACCGCGTCTGCGGTGGACTGCGCCGGGCAAGATCGTAGCTCGTAGGTAGCCCAGACTTTCACCGTCCGACCTTCCTTTAGATCCTCGATCCTGGCCCGCCTCGGCTCCCCGTCGTCGATTCTCTGACCTATGATTGTCCCTGTGGTTATCACAAAGACTGTCCCACATTCTTCCGTGGGATCCGACTTCACGTGGATTGTAGGTCGGCCATACGAAATTGAAATGGGAACATCGCGAGCGACTATGATCCCGGTCACTGCGGACGCTTCTTCGGGAAGCATGATCAGCTCAGCAGGCGTTGGTGAATCTGAACCACACGCTGCCAGAACGATGCTTAGGATCGTTACGCGCCGAATCATCGTGACCTCCTGAACAACGTTCGTCCCGCCGTGTTGGCTCCTGGCGATCAGCTCTCCTCGACCCGGTAGACGTCGACACCCAGGCTCGTCAGCCGCCCACGCTCTGCCTCCAGGTCCGTGACGCCCAGGAGCAGACAGTCGCCATCCTCTCGAAATCTAGCCTGTCGCGCCGTAGCGTGCTGGCCACCGGGCCCTGGCGGCGGCATATTCCGGCATGGCCAACGTGAGACTGGACCGGGTGCGAAAGGTATTCGACGGCGGCACCAGCGGGACAGTGGCGGTCGACGACGCGAGCTTCGAGGTGGCGGACGGCGAGTTCGTGGTGCTGGTCGGCCCGTCAGGCTGCGGGAAGAGCACCTTGCTCCGGATGATCGCGGGGCTGGAGTCGGTCAGCGCGGGCCGGATCTTCATCAACGACCGGGAGGTAAGCCGTGTCCCGCCACAGGACCGGGACATCGCCATGGTCTTCCAGTCCTACGCCCTGTATCCGCACATGAGCGTGGGCGAGAACCTGGCCTTCGGCCTGAAGCTGCGGAAGACGGCGCAGGCCGAGATCGAGCGGCGGGTGAGATCGGCGGCGGAGATCCTGGGTATTGAGCACATCCTCGACCGCAAGCCGCGGCAGCTGTCGGGCGGGCAGCGCCAGCGCGTCGCCGTGGGTCGGGCCATCGTCCGCGACCCCGAGGTCTTTCTCTTCGACGAGCCGCTGTCCAACCTGGACGCCAAGCTCCGGGTCCAGATGCGGGCGGAGCTGTCAACGCTCCACCGTCGCCTGGGCGCGACCATGATCTACGTGACGCATGACCAGGTCGAGGCCATGACGCTGGGCGAGCGGATCGTCGTCCTGGACCAGGGCCGGATCCAGCAGATCGCGCCGCCGCTGGAGCTGTACGACCGCCCGGCGAACCGCTTCGTGGCCGGGTTCATGGGGAGCCCCGCCATGAACTTCTTCGAGGGTGTTCTGGTCCGGGATCGGCGCTTGATGTTCCGCGCCGACCGCGACGCCTTCCAGATCGAGGTCCCCGAGCGCTGGCGCCGCGCGGTCGATGGGGACGGCGCGGGCGGCGAGACCCGCATGACGCTCGGCATCCGCCCGGAGCACATCCTGGCCGGGCCCGGGGCGGATCTTGTTGAGCTTCTGAACCCGGCCTTAGACATTGGTGGCCGTCCCTTCCTTCTCCGCGAAACCGAGCGCGGGGAGAATCACGTCGGCGCGCCGATTGGAATCGTGGAGGAAGAGGTCGATGGACACCATGTAATCCAGCGACTGCAGGGCGTCTGCGGTCATCACCGGGTGAGGGATGTCGCGCAGAGGATCTGCCCCCACCAGGAGCAGCCCCCGGATGTCACCCTCGATGAGGGAAGCGACGATTTGTCCGGTGCTCTTGCCCGGATTCGTCGGGATCGGGCCCCATGCCTCCTCGAAACTGTCGTTCCT
>CAYXJH010000117.1:0-8649 GCA_964465415.1 uncultured Gemmatimonadaceae bacterium | reverse complement strand
TGCCCGAAGACGGCCACCCAGTCGACGGCCTCCAAGGCCGCCAGGACCTCGGCCATCAGCCGTTCCCCGACCCGGGACAGCCCGGCCCGGACGACCTCGACCGCCCCGGCCGGATCCGCCGCCGGGCGGAGCACCGGCACACCTTCCGCCGTCATCCCGCCACCTCACCCGCCGTCGGCGCCAGAGCGCGCGACGACCGTGACGACGACCACCACCACACCCCACCCAGTACAGCCAACGTCGCCACGGCCGCCCCCCACATCCCCGCAACGATCGCCATCCCAAGGGGAACCAGGAGGTTCGCGCCATAGAACACAGCGAGCCACACCGGCGAGATCGAACGGAGCCAGTCACGGGCATCGAGTCGGTCCAGTAATCCCATGAGCACCAGCCCCGTGACGTACCACCCATACAGGTTCGTCCATGGCATCCCGTAGTACAAACCCGTCTCTCCCCATATCCAGTAGGGCGTCGCCTCGCTCATCGCTGGGTCAAGCGAAAGGTCCCACGCCAGCAGCAGCAGCGATCCGATCCCGATCCGCTTCAGCCACCCGCACCGGCCCACCTCGTCACGACCCCCCAGCGCCCGCACCGCCAGCAGGTACGAGGGGATCGCCATGCTGAACCAGCTCAGCGGAATCACCGCCGGCACATGCCCCAGCCACATCGGACCGAGCAGGTCCGTGTAACGGTACGGGCCGAACGGGAAGCCGTACGCGGTCCCCGCCAGCTCGCTCCCCAGGCTCAGGAGGTACACTCCCACGAACGCCCACAGCCACCGCGCCCCCACCCGCCGCGTCAGGTGCACGCACAACACCACCCCCGCCAGCAGGATGTGCCCCTGGGCGAAGAACCCGTACGACACTCCGTAGAACCACGCCCCCCACGACGACAGCCCACCCAGGCGGGACGCGTCCCGCCCGAACCAGGCGTACCCGATCACCGCCACGATCCCGAACACGACCAAAGCCGCCAGCGGCACCACGTCCAGTGCCCGCTCCCGCGTACCGGCCGGGCGCGCCCCCGCCTTCGTCTCCCGTGCCGCCGCGTCGCTACGCCGAATCGCGGCCTCCGTTCTCGCCATCGCCTCCTCCCAGGTCAGCTCTCCCAAAGGGATAGCATCGGGCGCGGCGGTTGTCAAGGTCATGTCCTAGACATTATATTGACACCCAGATGACTATCACACTACGGGAACAAAGGGAGCGCGGCGTGAAAGCAGTCGTTATCGGGAGCGGGTTCGGGGGGCTTGCGGCCGCGGTGCGTTTGCGGGCGCGAGGCTACGACGTGACGGTTCTGGAGGCGCTGGATCGGCCGGGCGGGCGGGCGCGGGTGCTGGAGCAGGACGGCTTCCAATTCGACGCGGGGCCGACGGTGATCACCGCCCCGTATCTGCTGCACGAGCTCTTCGAGCTGGTCGGCCGGGAGTCGCGGGATTACTTCGAGCTGGTTCCGGTGGACCCGTTCTACCGGATCCTGTTCCCGGACGGGACGCGGTTCGACTACGTGGGCGACGAGGATCGTCTGCTGGCGGAGATCGAGGCGTTGAGTCCACCGGACGTGGACAACTACCGGCGTCTGGCAGCGCTGGCGGAGCGGATCTTCGATGTGGGCTACACGCAACTGGCCGATCGTCCGTTCCATCGGTGGAGCACGATGGCGCGCGTGATTCCGGCGATGGTGCGGCTCCGGAGCTACCGGTCCGTATACGGTCTGGTGGCGAGCCACATCGAGGACGAGCGGCTTCGGCAGGCGTTGACGTTCGAGCCGCTACTGGTCGGGGGCGACCCGTACCGGACCACGTCGATCTACCTGCTGATCCACTGGCTCGAGCGGAAGTGGGGCGTGCACTTCGCGCTGGGCGGCACGGGCTCGATCGTGGGAGGCCTGGTCCGGCTGCTTGGTGAGCTGGGCGTCCCGGTCCGAACGTCGGAGAGCGTGGAGCGGATCCGCGTGCGACGTGGCCGGGTCGTGGGGGTGGAAACGGCGAGCGGCGAGGTGGTGGCGGCGGACGTGGTGGTGAGCAACGCGGACCCCACGTGGGTGTACCGGCACATGCTCGATGGACGGGCCGCCCACGCGGGACGTTGGAAGGCGAGCCGGATGCGTCCGTCCATGAGTCTGTTCGTCGGGTACTTCGGGACGGCCGGCACGTATCCGGAGCTGGCTCATCACACGATCCTGCTCGGGCCTCGCCATCGTCCGCTACTGGACGACATCTTCCGGCGCAACGTCCTGGCGGATGACTTCTCGCTGTACCTGCACGCCCCTGCCCGGACGGACCCGGCCATGGCGCCGCGAGACCGGGATGCGTTCTACGTCCTGTCACCCGTCCCGAACAACCGTAGCGGCGTAGACTGGTCGGAGCGAGCCGAGCCGTACTTCGATCGGATCCTCGAATCCCTGGAGGCCCGGGTCATGCCCGGGTTGCGCTCGAGGATCGTCACGCGATCGACCATGACGCCGGACGATTTCGAGCATTCGCTCCGCTCGGTGGATGGCGCTGCGTTCGGTCCGGCGCCGAGCCTCACCCAGTCGGCGTGGTTCCGGTACCACAACCGCGCGCCCGGCGTGCGGGGGTTGTACTTCGTGCGGGCCGGCACACACCCTGCCGCCGGCGTGCCCGGCGTGTTGTCATCCGCGCGCATCCTGGACAGGATCGTGCCGTCACCCGTCCAGGGGCTGCCCGAGCCCAGGCCGGTGGCGACCCACGCCTGAGCACCTGCCCGTGCCCGGGGTGGCCCGCGGCTTGCCGCGCCCGCGGGCATGAGGATGTTGAGATGGCTCGCCGCGGGCGCCGGGGCCGCCGCTACCGTCGCCGTGTACTCCACGGTGGTGGAGCCGCGGTGGCTGCAGGTGTCCCGGCCGGTCATCCACCTTCGCTCCTTGCCACCCGCGCTGGAGGGCTTCCGGATCGGACTCCTCTCCGATCTGCACGTCGAGCGCGGCCGGGGGCTGGGCGTCGTGCGGCGAGCGGTCACCACCGTCATGAAGGAGCGGCCCGACCTGGTCGCCGTGACCGGGGACCTGGCGGAGGATCAGCCCGCGCTTCACGCCGTCCTCGATGCGTTGATGCCGCTCGCCGCGCCGGTCTGCGTGGGCGTGGTGCCCGGCAACCACGATCACATCGCCGGGATCCACAACTGGCGCCGCGCGGTGGAGGCCCGCAAGGCGATCCGCGATCTCACCAATACCTACGTTCTCGTCGAGCACGCCGGCGCCACCGTCTGCGTCGCCGGCGTCGATGACCATATCGAGGGCTCCCCGCGCCTGACTCTCCCACCGCCCGGCGCCCGCGACCTCACCATCGTCCTCGCCCATTCCCCCGACCAGGCCGAGCGGTGCCGCCGGTCGTACGACGCCGTCGACCTCATCCTCAGCGGACACACCCACGGCGGCCAGGTCCGGCTTCCGTTCGTCGGGGCACCCGTCACCGCGGCCGACCGTCCCGACCTCTACGACAATGGCCTCCGGCGCCGTCCGTGGACCCAGGTCTACACGTCCAGGGGGCTCGGCACCAGCCGTCTCCCCATCCGGTTCCTCGCCAGGCCGGAGGTCGCCATCCTCACGCTCACCCGGAGCCCGCGTCCGCCCAGGCACCCACGCGCGACCCGCTTCGCGCTGGAATTGCACGCGCGTTCGGACCATATTGGACCCCCGGCCCGATCGGGCGACGATCCAACCCACCCGCGAGGAGCGTATGAAAATCCGTGACATCCTCCGCACCAAAGGCCACGACGTCATCACCGTGGGACCGGACCAGACCGTGGTCGCGGCTGTCCGCATTCTCTCCGAGCACCGCATCGGCGCTCTCGTCGTTCGTCGCGGCGATGAAGTCGTGGGCATCATCAGCGAGCGGGACATCCTGAATCTGGTCGCCCGCGATCCGGCCCTGGCCACGCAAACCCAGGTGGGGGAGGTCATGACATCGAACGTGATCGTGGGTGTGGCCGACGATGACGTGGACTATGTCATGAGCATCATGACGAACAACCGGATCCGTCACCTCCCGATCATGGACGAGTCGGCGCTCACCGGAATGATCTCCATCGGTGACGTGGTGAACGCGGTGCGCAGGAGCGCGGAAGCGGAGATCCGGCACCTGAAAGACTACATCCACGGAGTGCCGCACTGATCCGATTCGCGAGCGCGGCGCTGTCCCGGATGGCGGGCCGGGCGGCGGACGTTGGGATACCCCGTCTCCTGCGACGGCCCCTGTACGGCGCGGTCGCCCGTGTGCTGGGGATGGACCTGGGCGAGGCCCGGGACCCGGTCACGGCGCACCGGTCGCTGGACGAGCTGTTTGTCCGTCACCTTGGCGATGAAGCGCGTAGCTGGCCTGCGGACCCTCGCGCGGTGGCATCGCCGGTGGACGGAGTGGTGGGTACGTTCGGCCGGATCGAGGCGGGGGCGCTGCTCCAGGCCAAGGGTCGTCGGTACACCGTGGCGGAGCTGCTGGACGACGCGACCCTGGCGCCCCGCTTCGAAACCGGCGGCTACGTGACGCTGTACCTGGCTCCTCGCCACTACCACCGTATCCACGCACCCATCGGTGGGGTTGTGCGTCGGGCCCGGCACATTCCGGGGCGTTTGCTGCCCGTGAACCGTCCGGCGATCTCCATGGTTGATCGGTTGTTCCCGCGCAACGAGCGACTCGTGGGCGTCATCGACGCGGACTCCGACGCGGGCACGCTCGTGGTCGTGGCGATCGGAGCGTTCAACGTGGGTCGGATCACGGCGGATTTCGACCCGCACCTGTCGACGAACCGCCGGGGTGCGGTGGCGTCGACGCGGCTGTACGATCCGCCGATCGCGGTGGAGCGTGGAGACGCGTTCATGGCGTTCCACCTCGGCTCGACGGTGGTGGTGCTGTTCGACCGGCCGGTGGGATTCGCGGCCGGTATCGTGACCGGCGAGGAGATCCGCCTGGGCGACCCCATCACGTACTGAATTGGCCAATGGACTCACAGACCGAGCAGCTACTGCGCCTGATCCGCACGTCGGTCATCGGGTGCGAGGAGGCCATGGAGACGCCGTTCGGCGGCCGGCGGATCACGTACGCAGACTACACGGCGTCCGGCCGATCCCTCTCGTTCGTCGAGGATTTCATCCGTCGGGAAGTCCTGCCACTGTATGCGAACACCCACACGGAGACGTCCGGGACCGGGCGTCAGACGATGCGGTTCCGGGAAGAGGCCCGGCGCCTGATCAAGGATGCGGCGGGCGCGGACCAGGACGATGTCCTGATCTTCTGCGGCTCCGGTGCGACCGGCGCTGTCCACACGCTGATCGGCGTGTTGAACCTGTGCTTGCCCGGCGATCTCGCCTCCCGCTACGACCTTGATGCGGCGATCCCGCCCGGCGAGCGACCCGTCGTATTCATCGGACCCTACGAGCACCACAGCAACGAGCTCCCGTGGCGCGAGTCCATAGCCGACGTGGTTGTGATCCACGAGGACGCCGATGGCCGGATCGACGTGGAGGAGCTCGCGCGTCGGCTCGAGGAGTATCGGGAGCGGACGCTGCGGATCGGCAGCTTCTCCGCCGCTTCCAACGTGACCGGTCTGCTCAGCGATACGGCGGGCATCTCCCGACTCCTCCACCAGCATGGAGCGCTGGCGTTCTGGGACTACGCCGCGGCCGGCCCGTACGTGGACATCGCCATGAACGGCTCGGGTGACTCGCTGGACTACAAGGATGCCGTTTTCCTCTCGCCTCACAAGTTCGTGGGTGGGCCCGGCACGCCCGGCATCCTCCTGGCGAAACGGCGGCTGTTCCACAATCGCATACCGAGTCGGCCCGGCGGCGGGACGGTGGAATTCGTGACGGAGAGCTACCACCGGTATGTGGACGACCCGGAGCTACGCGAGGAGGGCGGCACGCCGGCCATCATCGAGTCGATCCGCGCGGGATTGGTCTTCCAGCTGAAGGAAGCGGTCGGCACGGACGCGATCCATCGGCGCGAGCGGGACCTGACGCGGCAGGCTATCGAGCGCTGGGAGCGTCACCCGGCGATCGAGGTCCTGGGTCCTCGTGACGCTCCGCGTCTCGCCATCATCTCGTTCACCGTCCGCTACGACGATCGGCGCTACCTCCACCACGACCTGGTCGTGGCGTTGCTCAACGACGTCTTCGGGATCCAGGCCAGGGGCGGTTGCTCCTGCGCAGGCCCCTACGGCGCCCGCCTCCTCAATATCCATGGGCCCGCTCTGGAGGCCCACGTGCGCAAGGTCGAGGAAGGCTGCCGCGGCCTCAAGCCGGGCTGGACCCGTATCGGCTTCAACTATTTCATCTCCGATGCCGAGGCGGAGTTCATCCTCGCCGCCGTGGAGTGGGTGGCGACCCACGGCTGGAAGCTCCTCCCGTTCTACGAGTTCGATGCGTTGACCGGCGACTGGCGCCACCGCGACTGGCGGGCCCACGCGCCCATGAGTCTCCACGACATCCGATACGAGGACGGTGCGCTTCGCTTCCGCTCGCACCACGAGCGGGTTGGTGAGGACGTGTTCAAGGCCTACCTCTCCGCCGCGGCCCGGCTTCTCGACGGTGCCGGGTCCGAGGTCCGGGCCATGGAGCCGGTGCCCGCCACGCTCGAACCCGATTTCGAATCCATGCGCTGGTTCCCCCTCGCCCACGACGTCATCGAGCGACTGCAAGCGGAAGAGGCCGCTTCCGGCGTCGCACCGCCTATCGGGTTTCCCTAAGGGCTTCGCTCTTCGCGCCGGCGAGTCCCGCGGGTGGGCTCCGCGTCCAGTGGATTCTCCGGCCAGTGGTGCTTCGGGTAGCGGCCCCGCAGGTCCTTGCGCACGTCGAAGTATGCGTCGCGCCAGAAGCTGGCCAGGTCGCGGGTGACCTGGACCGGACGCCTGGCTGGTGACAGCAGGTGCATGACCAACGCGACCCGGCCGTCCCCGATCGTCGGCGTCTCCACCAGGCCGAACACCTCCTGGAGTTGGACTGCCAGGGCCGGCGCCGCCGGGTTCGAGTAGTCGATGCGTACGTGGGAGCCGGTGGGTACCTGGATATGACTCGGCGCGAGCCTCTCGATTCGCCCATGGTCGCCGCGGGGTATCCGGCTGAGCAGCGCGGCCGACAGATCGACTCGCCGCAGGTCGGAAAGCCGCGTGAGCCCTGCCAGGAACGGAGACAGCCACGTCGCCAGCCCGTCGAGGAGTGCCGCCTCCGAGGAATCGGGCCAGGAAGCCGGGTCCAGGTGGTGGAGGAAGGCGAGACGCTCGCGCAGCTGCGTCCTTTCCCTGGTCCAGGGCAGGGCGCCCGGCCAACGGGACCGGATCCCGGTCACCAGCGCGGCCGTCACGTCGACTGGGTCTGCTGCCGCTAGCGGAGCCTCGCCCAGCGTGAGGGCGCCCAACGTGCGACGCCGCCGCGCCACCACACGCTCCGCCTCCTCGCTCCAGAACACCTCGTCAAGCTCACGGACCTGATCGACGAAGTGGGTCTCGATCTCCGCCAGCGTCAGAGGAGCCGCGCGGAAGATGCGGGCCTCGACGCCACGCCCCTCGAGCTCCGCCGCCACGATCCAGTCCGCGCCTTCCAGCGACTGGTTCGCATCGAACCGCGCCCCGCGTCCGCCCCGGAGAAGGAACCGCCCTCGCTCCCCGGATCGGCGCTGGCCGATGCGGTCCGGGTACGCCAGGGCCAGGAGAAGGCCGGCATCGTCTGGCGACGACCCATGGTCCGACCTCTTCGCCGGAGCCGCCCCAGCGATCACGCTCGCGGCCAGCGATCTCTTGAGCCGCGCCGCCTCACGGGCCACAGTCCGTAACGCCCGTGAATCGATACGTCGACCCGCTTGCGCCCCGCGCAGTGCTTCCACACGGATCCGCAGATCCGCGTCCGGCAGACCGTCGTCGGATCGCAGGACATCACGGTCCGACAGAAGCGCCGCCACGTCGCAGGCCAGGTCGCCCAATCCCAGCTCTTCGCCGCGGATCAGCATGTGACCCAGGCGCGGATGGCTGCCCAGAGCGGCGATCCGTCGTCCATGGCTCGTCGCGGCGCCCGCGCCGTCCACGGCCCCCAGCGTTCGGAGCAGCTCCACCGCCTGGGCATATGCGGCGCTGGGAGGCGGATCGAGCCACTGGAGCTCGGCCGGATCCGCGCCCCATGTAGCGAGTTCCAGGGCCAGCGACGCCAGATCAGCGTCCAGGATCTCCGGGCGACGCGCCGGCACCAGCCCACGGTCCTCCGCCCGCGTCCACAACCGGTAGCAGACCCCCGGTCCTGTTCGGCCCGCTCGACCTCGGCGCTGGTCCGCAGCGTCTCGTGTGACGCGCACCGTTTCCAGTCGGCTCATGCCCCTTCCCGGGTCGAAGCGTGGAACCCGCATGAGACCGCCGTCGATCACGACCCTGACGCCTTCGATGGTCAGCGACGTCTCGGCGATCGCCGTCGCCAGCACCACCTTCCGGCGCCCCGGCGCGCTGGGCTCGATCGCCAGCGTCTGATCCCGGTCAGTCAGGTTGCCGAACAACGGGCGCACATCCACACCGGCTCCCACGCCGGCCTCCCGTAGCCGGTGCGCTGTGCGACGGATCTCCGCCGCGCCCGGCAGGAACACCAGCACATCCCCTTCGTCATCCGCCAGCGCCCGGACGGCAAGTGGAGCTGGAAGTAAGACAAGCTGCTGCG
>CAYXJH010000116.1:0-8656 GCA_964465415.1 uncultured Gemmatimonadaceae bacterium | reverse complement strand
AGCAGCGCCACGCCCAGCCTGGCCCGGCCGCGGCGGCCCGCCCGCGCTCGGTCGTTTCTCAATGTATTCGTCATCAGGACCTATCCATCTCAGAAGTTGACGTTCACGCGAGCCGTGAAGTGCCGTACGGGCGGCGCGCTCTGGAAGTCCGCGGTCGTGAAGTTGTCCTGACCGGCGAAGTTGACTTCCGGGTCGAGGCCCGTGTAGTTCGTCCACGTCGCCAGGTTCCGACCGGACAGGGTCAGGCTCAAGCCGTCGAGGCGGAAGCGCTGGGCCCAGGTGTCGGGAGCCATGAGCGTCATGGAGAGCTCACGCAACTTCCAGTAGCTGGCGTCCTCGAGGTATCCCCACCACGTGAAGTACCAGTACGTCCCGATGGCCCGGGCCTGTCGATCCAACGGCGTGCTGGGGTCGTTCAGGTCTGCGCAGATCAGGAACACGCACTGCCACTCGTCGGTCCCGCTCCACAGCGTGTGACCGCCCTGATGCTCGAGCATGCCCGAGAACCGTACCGTGTTCCACAGGGTCAGGTCGCTGCCGATGGAGATGTTCCGGGTCGGCAAGGGCGTGCCCGCGTACGCCACGGTGTCCCCGATCACCACGTCCCCGGGCCCCAGGATGCCGCCGGGTGGGTTCTGCTCCCACTCGAGGATCGGCTCGATCCAGTAGCCACCGAGCGGATAGCCGACGCGGTGCTGCTGGCCCGACGCCAGGCCGAAGATGATCGGGTCGCCCTCCATCTCCACGAGTCGGTTCCGGTTCGTGCCGACCGACACGCGCGCGTTCCAGCGGGCGGTGGGCAGGTCGAGGACGCGGGCGTTGGCCAGCACCTCGAAACCGGTGTTGGTCGTGGTGCCGATGTTCTCGAAGCGCGTAAGCCCCATCCCCAGGGACGGCGCCAGCCGGCGGGCGATCAGCGCCTCGCGCGACGTCTTGTCGTAATACGTGAACTCCAGACCCAGGCGGTCGTTGAACAGGCCCAGGTCGACCCCGCCTTCGAACTCCGTCGAGATCTCGGGGCTGAGGTCCGGGTCGCCGACACCGCCGACCGCGAAGGCCGGCTGGTCACGACCCTGCTCTACCGTGGCGGCCACCGGCGTGTAGAACGTCAGCGCCTGACGGAAGCCGGGCCGCAGACCGGACCGGCCGACGGCGCCGCGCAGGCGGACCGAGTTCAGGACGTCGGTCTCCGGGAACCACCCCTCTTCGCTCAGGACCCAGGAAACGCTGAGCGACGGGTACCAGATCAGGCCGAAGTCCGCGCCGAACGCGCTGTTGTCATCGCCGCGGATGGCGGCGGTGACGAAGACGCGGTCGTCCAGCCCGAGCTGCTGTTGGGCGTAGGCGCCAACCATGATGACACTCTGGTTTTCCTCGCCCACGGCCGGGCGGGCGCTCACGCCCTCCAGCGAGCCAGTACCGGCCAGGAGGCCAAAGCCCTCGGCAAACGTGCCGTGCGACGATTCCCGGTGGTACTGCGTCCCGATGGATGTGGTCGAAAGGAGGCGATCGCTCAGCGCGCGTGTCGCCGTCGCGCCGATCGAAGCCGTGTAGTTCCGGATCTCGAGCCGGTTCGAAACCCGCTGCCCTTCAATGAAGTCCTGGAAGTTGAAGATTCCTGGCGGGATCGTCTGGCTGTCATGCCGGTTCAGCACGTCGATACCGGCGTTGCCCACGATGCTGAGCCAGTCGAGCGGCCGGTAGTTCGCGTTCGCGCTGCCCACCAGCCGCCCGATGCCCTGACGGGTATCCTGCAACGCCATGTCCTGAGGCGAAGCATACGAATACCCGCGGCGCACCGGGTCGTCCTGGACCTCGCCGGTAATGGCATCGCCGATCGCGCCGCCCAGCGCATTGTCGCTGCGGGGCAGCTGAAGATCACTGGTGGTCCAGCCCGTCGTCAGCGTGACATCCAGGTCCTCGCGCAAAGCGCTCCGCACGTTGGCCCGGAGCGACGTCCGCTTGAGGTTGTTGTTGCGGAAGATGCCGTCCTCGTCCTCCGTGTCCGCCGACAGGAAGTACGTGATCTGCTCCGACCCGCCGGTGACGTTGAGCCCGAACTTCTTGCGGTTCCCGTCCCGGAACGGGCTGGCCGGCCCAAGATCGGGATTGCTAACGCCGTGACCACCCCGGTTGCTGGGCCGGTCCATGAGCGGGTTCCAGTAGAGGGTCTCGCCGGTGGGCTCGCACCAGCCGGCGGCCTCGAACAGGGTCGGGCAGCCGTCGATGTCGCCGCCACCCCAGTCCCCGAGCCGCATGTAGTTGCCCGGCCACTCGTTCCGCTCCTGGATGACGCCGGCCTCCGTGAAGGCGTGCCAGCGGGCGGGTCCCGCGCGGCCTCGCCGGGTGGTCACCTGGATGACGCCGGTGGCCGCTGCCGTGCCGTAGAGCGCAGCCGCGGCGGGGCCCTTCAGGATCTCGATGCTCTCGATCTCCTCCGGGCTCAGGTCCTCGAGTCGCGACGGTGCCTGGCCGCCGAGCCCGATGGAGAACGAGTTGGGGCTCTCGTTGATCCGGATGCCGTCGATGATGAGCAGGGGCTGGTTACCGAGCGAGGCGCTGGCCGAACCCCGGATCCTGATCCGGGCGCCCGAACCGGTCGTCCCCGCGGAGCGCTGCACCACCATGCCAGCCGTCCGGCCTTGAAGCACGTCGGACATGGTCGTGATCGGCGCCAGATCCATCTCCGCGACCGGGATCTGGCCGACGACGTTCCCTCGCTCCCGCACCCGCTGGGTCTCGCCTGTCGCCGTCACGATCAGCCCCTCGAGGGGGACGGCCGATTCTGTGATCGCGAAGTTGACCGTAGCCGTCTCACCGGGGGCCACGGTCACCTGCTGGGTGACCTGCGCGTAGCCGATCCGGGTCACGCGCACCTCGCGCGGACCGGCCGGCACGTTCGTGATGATGTAGCGACCTTCCTGATTGGTGATCGTCCCGATCTGCGTGCCGGCGATCGAAACCTGGACACCCGCCATGGGTCGCTGGGTAGCGGCATCCGTCACGACGCCGGTGACGGTGCCTCGTTCTTGCGCGGCGAGCGCGGCCGGCGTGACCGCGAAGCCGATGAAGAGCAACAATAGTAGCGGACAGAGCTTGGTCATTGCGGTACCTCTCCTGAGTTGGTCCAGAGAGGGGTCGGTGGTTCAACCGGCGATCACGACCGCATCCGGGGAACGGTGATGAGGGAACGGCCCACCCGACCCGACAGGGAGGTCACGACGCGGCGCCGTGACGATCCCGCTTCGGTGCCTGGCTTACGTGCCAGGTCGGTTCGCATCCTCCTTTCCGAATGCGGGTGCGCCCATTGAACCGACTCCACCCGGAGCCTATGCGACCGTACCGGTCCGCATCGGTCTGTCGGCTCGTCTGAGCAGGCTCGTGATCTGATTCAACCAGTTTCCTCCGATGCTGTCAAGAGCGGGCTCCGCCCAAACGGGATTAATGACCAGATAGAAGAAACACACGCACGCGGGGGGATTTCATGGCGGATCAGAAGAGGTGACCGTAACCGATGCGCCACGGCCGATTCCGAACCGGTCCGCAGCATGACCGTCGCGCACGGCCACCTCCAGCAGCTCGAGCGATCCGATGAGTGCCAGGGGCTGGCCGGAAGACACGTCGGCATAGGTCCGGCGGATGGGACCCACGGTGAGCCCTTCCACGGCCACGAGACCGCCGTCTGCGTTGCGCACGTCTCGGAGCCAGACGGCGGGGATGTTGGAGATCAGGCTGCCGAATCGGTCGACATGCAGGACCTCACCCCGGATGACGCCGCTCGATCGAGCCGGCTCCGGGAGACGCAGAAGGACGGGGTCATGGACGACGGAGCCCAGTGCGTCCACGGGCTCCCCCCGGGCCAATCGGGCCGCGACCGGCGCGAAGATGTCCCGGCCGTGGAACGTGGGGGCGGCGTCATCGTGCGTCGTCGGGCTCATGGCGACCAGCCGAGCCGACGTCGCACCCCTGAGGACGAAGGTCAGCAGGCCATTGTCGGGCGCGACGTAATGCCTGCCGTCGATGGTGGCCACGAGGGCACGACGGGCGGAGCCGACGCCCGGATCCACGACGGCCAGGTGAACGGTGCCGGCGGGGTATAGCCCGGCGTAGCGGGACAGGGCGAGGGCCCCGGCGAGGATGTCGCCGGGCGGGATCGCATGGGTGGCCTGGTCGATGAGCACACCGGGCGCGGCAGCCACCACCACGGCCGCCACCGCCGCGGCGTAGCCGTCGGCCGTGCCAAAGTCCGTCAGCAGGACGACCCGGGCCGGCGCCTCAGGCGTGGGCCGCGCCCTCAACGGCGGCCTCGACGCGGACCATGATGCGAGCGGCGATCTCGATGAACGCCCTTCCCGCCGGGGAGTCCGGAGCGGACAGGACGGTGGGCTGCCCGGTGTCGCCGGCCGTGCGGACGGCCGTGTCGAGGGGCACATCGCCCAGGAACGGGACCTCCATGGCATCGGCGAGGGCTCGCCCGCCCCCGGCGCCAAATATGTCGTGGCGCTGGTCGCAGCCGGGGCAGACGAATCCGCTCATGTTCTCGACGATCCCGAGGACATCGGTGTTCACGCGCTCGAACATACGGATCGCACGGCGGACATCGCCGGTGGAAACGTCCTGCGGCGTGGTCACCATGACCGCCCCGTCCAGATTGATCGTCTGGACGAGGGATAGCTGGGCATCGCCGGTGCCGGGTGGGAGGTCGATGACCAGGACGTCGAGAGGGCCCCACTCCACCTGCTCGAGGAACTGACGCATGACTCCGGTGACCAGCGGCCCGCGCATGATCGCGGGCTGCTCCTCATCGAGGAGGAAGCCGAGGCTCATCAGGCGAACGCCGTGCGCCTCGAGAGGAACGATCCGCTCCGCGCCCCGGCTACCGGTCACCTGCGGTCGCCGTTTCTCGCCGAACATGATGGGGATGTTCGGGCCGTAGATGTCCGCATCCAGAAGCCCGACACGCCGTCCCTGTGCTGCCAGCGCCACGGCGAGGTTGGCCGCGACCGTGGACTTGCCGACGCCTCCCTTCCCGGAGCTGACCGCGATGAAGTGCTGGACGTCGGAAAGGATCCCGGGCTGCGGGGTCGGGGCCGGCACTGATCCTGGCGCCTTCTGGCGCTGGGGCGGCTGCTGCGCGCCGCGCGACGCCTGTGCCTGCATCGTCTGGGGCAGTCGTACGTCGATCTTGACCTTCTCCACTCCGTCCACCGCCTCGACAGCGGCACGGGTCTCGCGCACGAGCGTGCCGGGATCGTTGGGGCCGAGCGCGAATCCGAACGAGACAATGCCGCCCTCGAGCCCCAGCTCTTCGACCTGTCCGCTGGCCAGAACACTCCCGCCCGTCGCTGGATTGATCACTCGCTCCAGGGCCGCCCGGACTCTTGCTGCCAGATCTCCTGCCATCGGTCGACTGTCCCTCCTCGAGATATGAACAGAGCGGCCGGCGCCCCACCGGGCCGCCGGCCGCCGCGACTTCAAACCTTCCCGCGCGAACGGCTCGCTCGCGTCAGAAAGCCCTCACTTCCCGCACCTGTGGAACCGCGCTCAGGATCCGGCGCTCGATGCCCTGGCGAAGCGTGACCTCGGAGATCGGACAATCACCGCACGCGCCCAGGAACCTGAGTTGGAGAATGCCTGCCGACTCATCGAAATCGATGAGCTCGACATCGCCGCCATCCGACCGCAGCGCGGGCCGGATGCCGTCCAGCACCTCAAGGATCAGTTCCTGCGCTTTCATCGCCCGCTCCTGTCGCTGCGCCGTCGGTTCCCGCCGGGCCGAACCCGTCTGGGTTGCTACCCGGCGGGACGCCAAAGTTCCCCTGCGTCGGGCTACGGCGTGCCCTGCCGCTCCTGGCGAGGCAGGACGTCGTCGCGGATCTTCTCGGCTATGGACTTGGCCTGCGTGAACAGGAGGAGGTAATCCGGGCCGCCCGCCTTCGAGTCCGTCCCGCTCATGTTGAACCCGCCGAACGGGTGCGCGCCGACCATGGCGCCAGTGATCTTGCGATTCAGGTAGAGGTTCCCGACATGGAACTCCTCGCGCGCCCGCTCGAGCCGCTCGCGGGACCCGGAGAACAACCCGCCCGTGAGGCCGTATTCCGTGCCGTTGAAGATCTCGATGGCGTGCTCGAAATCGCGCGCCCTGATGAAGGCGCAGACCGGGCCAAAGATCTCCTCCTGCGCGATCCGGGCGTTGGGGTCCACGTCTGCGATGATCGTGGGCGGGATGAAATAGCCATCCTGTGACTCGTCCACCTCGCCACCGAGGACCAGGCGGCCCTCGCCCTTCCCGATCTCGATGTACTTCCGGATGCTACGATAGGCGCTCTTGTCGATGACCGCCCCCATGAACACGCCCTTCTCCGTGGTGTCCCCCATCACGAGCTTCTTCGCCTTCTCCACCGCCTTCTCCAGGACCTCGTCGTAGACCTCGTCCACGATGATGGCCCGCGAGCAGGCAGAGCACTTCTGGCCCTGGAACCCGAATGCGGCCGCGACGATGGCGTCCGCGGCGGCGTCGAGGTCGGCCGTCTCGTCCACGACCTGGGCATCCTTCCCACCCATCTCCAGGATGGTCCGCTTCAACCAGATCTGTCCCTCTTGCACTTTGGATGCGCGCTCGAAGATGCGGAGTCCGACTTCCTTGGATCCGGTGAAGGCGATCATACGTGTGAGCGGGTGGTCCACCAGCGAATCGCCGATCTCGCTGCCCGGACCCGGGAGGAAGGTGAGTGCCTTCTTCGGGAGTCCGGCCTCGTACATGATCTGGGTAAACTGCCATGCGATGGCCGGAGCTGTAGACGCCGGCTTCAGAACGACGGTGTTCCCGGCGACGAGCGCGGCACCCGTCATGCCCCCCATGATGGCCCCGGGGAAGTTCCACGGTGGAATGACCACGTTGACGCCCAGGGGGATGTAGCGCAGCTCGTCCTCCTCGCCCGGGAGCTGGACCACGTCCTGGGGTCCGCCCAGCTTCATCATCATGCGGGCGTAGTACTCCATGAAGTCAATGAGCTCGGCGGCGTCGCCCACGGCCTCGGTCCAGCTCTTGGAGACCTCGAACACCATCCAGGCCGCCAGCTCGAGCTTGCGCTCGCGCATGAGGTCGGCGGCGCGGAACAGCACCGCGGCCCGGTCCTGGTAGTCGACGGTGCTCCATTCCTGGAACGCGGCGTGGGCCTTCTCGATCGCCTCGTTGCCCAGAGCCCGGTTGGCCTGGACGAACCGTCCGATGACCTGGGACGGGCGGGCCGGGTTGATCGAGTCCTTGAGGTCGCCCTCGTGTATCTCCTCGCCGTCGACGATCAGGGGGTAGGTCCTGCCCAGCTGGGACCGAACCTTCTCCAGCGCCGCCTCCATGCGCCGAACGGCGTCCGGTTCGTTCCAATCCTCGTAGTGCTCGTTTCGGAAGCCTTCGATCCCTACCGGGTACTCCATTGCGGTTGCCATGCTGCGTCCCGCCCTTCTTCTCTATGTGAACGATACCGTCTCGCGTTCCGTCGTGTCGATGCCTCGCCGACGGGCGAAAGCTACCGGCGGAAAGCGGGGGACGTCAACGCATCACGGACGGGTATCAGGGGGTGTGGGCCGGGCGGTCCGCCGGGACATCGGAGGCGGGTAATGGGGCGTCGAACCCATCCGCTTCCGGGTCCGAGGGGCGTCGCGACGGTGGGACGCCAAGGGCGATCGCCCTAGCCGGCTCCTGCCCTTTCTCGGCCAGGATCCGGCGAACGGCGAGAGGCCCGTGATGGCGACCATCCTCGATGAAGACACGATCGGGGCGGTTGCCGCCCGCCAGGACGCCCGCGATGAACACGCCGGGGACATCGGTCTCCATCGTCTCGGGATCGTGGATCGGGATGCCCGTGGCCGGATCGATGCCGACGCCGAGCTCCATCAGCAGCCGCGGGTCCGGCCGGTAGCCGATCATCGCCAGCACGAAGTCGTTGGCGACCTCGTGCTCGCGGCCGGTCCGCTCATCCCGGAGCCGGACGCGGTCTGGCAGGATCTCGACGATCCGGGTGCCCCACATGGGCACGATCTGGCCGTTGGCAAGACGATTCTGGATGTCCGGCAAGATCCACGGCTTCACGCCACGGTCGAGCCGGTCGAGGAAGTGGACGAGCGACACGCGGGCGCCGGCCCGGTAGAGGTCCAGCGCGGCCTCCACAGCCGAGTTCCCGGCGCCCACGACCATGCAGTCCTGATCGTAGTACGGGTGCCCCTCCGTGAAGTAGTGCCTGACCTTCGGCAGGTCCTCGCCGGGCACGCACAGGCGATTCGGGGAGCCTGCGTATCCCGTCGCCACGACCACGTTGTGAGCCAGGACGGCCTGCTCGTCACCGGCCATGCTCCGGGTCCGGAGCACGAACCCGCCTCGCTCGCCGCGCACATCAAGCACCTCGCGGTACTGGCGCACATCGAGCCGGAAGACCTGCGCGATCCGGCGGTAATATTTGAGGGCGTCCCCACGGGTGGGCTTGTCGCCCCCGACGATGAACGGGACATCGCCCAGCTCGAGGCGCTCTGCCGTGCTGAAGAACGTGGCGTAGGTGGGGTACAGGGTAATCGCGTGGACGAGGCAGCCCGTGTCGAAGAGCGCGCAGTCCAACCCGGCCTGCGCGGCGGCCACGCCGGCGCTGAGGCCGCACGGGCC